>NZ_JAWDJM010000067.1:0-21421 GCF_032465715.1 Paraclostridium sp. MRS3W1
CATATATTATAGATGCTATTAAATTTGAATATAGTGCATATTTTAAAATTGTAAAACTCATTAAAATTATACTGGTTTTAACTTTTAACTTCTTTATGTATATATATATTATTAAAAGTGAAATTAATGAAAATATTATTATGTATAAAGTTGTATTGTATATCTCCATTATTGTTGTAAATAAAGGCAATAATATTATTATAATCATAGACACAATATCTTTATATGTAATTTTTATAGATCTAAAATAACTATAATATATGAAAATTATAAATCCGATTAATCCAACTATGTAAACAAACAAATTGTCCTCCTATTGTTATACGTTAATCTTTTAAATTGTAATTTATATATTTTTCTTTTAGCTCTAAAATCTTTAGCCTACTAACCATAGCTTTTTGTGAAATATCAAAAAATATTTCTCTTGAAGCTATTTTTCGTATCTTTTTTATATTAACGATATAACTTCTATGACTCCTATAAAAAAAATTCACATCTAACTGTTTTTCTATATCTTCTAACTTTCCATAAAATGATTTAGTTTCATATTCTCCATTAAAATCATAGTGTACGGTTATAGTTCTATTGTTTACTTCAAAGAAATATATACTATCTACATTGAATTTAACAATTTCTTTTTGCATTTTTAAAACTATAGTCCTAGTTTTTTGATTTTTTTTTACCTCTAAAATAATTTTTTTTAATTTCTCCTCATTTAATGATTCTTTAAGCAAATATTCATATACATTTAGTCCATATCCCTTAATTGCATATTCTGAGTAATTAGTAAGAAAAACTATGCATACTTCTTTATCTAAGAATCTTATCTTTTTAGCAGTTTCAATTCCATCTATATCGTCCATAACTATATCCAATATAATTAAATCAAAATCTTTATCATTAATATCATCTAAAAGTTTCAGTCCTGAATCATACTCAAAAATAGTAATACTTGTATCTATTGATTTTGAAAATTTAGCTATATAACTTTTCACTGTGTCTCTGTATATTTTTTCGTCGTCACAAATAGCTATTTTCAACCTTATAACACCTTCCATTTTTTATTTGTAATATAATTACTTTTTATAATAACATTTATAATATATAGCGTAAACGATAATAAAGATAGAAACATAAATTTCCATCTTTATTATCACAGGCTTATATAAATTATTATTTTAATCATATTTTTTAACTCTATTAATATATATCGGAAAATTCTATACTCATAGGATCAAATCCACTTATTACACATGGAGTAGATACTTTATCTTTTGAATTACCATTTTTAAACGGAAGTTTTACAATAAACTCACTACCTTCATCTAAAGAAGTATTCACATCTATATTCCCCCCATATATGTTCACTAATGAGTTAGTTATATATAAACCTAATCCACTTCCTTCGTTTAGTTTTACTAATCTATCATCCACATAGCTTAATTTTTCAAAAATACATTTTGTATATCTATTTGGTATACCAACTCCATCATCTTTAACTTTTATAGTAATATAATCTTCTTCACAAGTTAATACAACTTCTATTTGCCCATTTTTCTTGTTATATTTTATTGCATTAGATAATAAGTTTAATAAAATTTTTTCAATAATATTTTCATCAAATTCCCCAATATGTTCTTCTTCATTTGTATCGAAGATTAAACTTATACCCTTTTCTTCACAAAATAGAGCAGTTTTTATACAAATATTTTCTATAAAGTAGACGATATCTCCAATTTTAAAATTGCATTTTATCTCATTTGAATCTAATTTAGTTACATAAACAAGATTATTAGTAAGTTTTAACAATCTGAAACTATTTTTTTTTATAATATCACTAATGTATTTAATTTCATCTACATCAACTTTTCGCATTGAATCAATATTAAAACTCAATAATTGTAATGAACTAGTAATTGCATTGATTGGTGTTCCTAGTTCATGATATAAATTTGAAAAGAAATCAGATTTTAATTTTTCTATTTCTTCATATATATATGCTGTATTAGTTATATCTCTGACCATTCCAACAATTCCGCAAACTTGATTTTTACTATCTAACATCGGAGTTTTTGTTATTTCTATATGTTTTCTTTTTTGATTTTGCATTTCTATTTCTGTTTGATATATTCTCTTTGATTTATATGTAATTACTTCTTTGTCTTTTTCTTCAAAAATTTTAGATTGTTTATTATGTCTGTATATATCTTTATCTGTTTTTCCTATGATTTGGTTAGATGTCAGTCCTAAACAATTACAAAACTCTCTATTGCAATAAATATATATCCCCTTTAAGTCTTTATAAAATACTGCATTTAAAACTGACTCCCCTAATGCAAACCCTAAATCACTTTTATTTTCAGCTAAGTTATGGTTCATTTTTACCACTCATATAAACCCCCTTTAATTTTTTTAATCTATAAATTTTTTAATATTTATTACTATATTATATAAAATAAAAGTAGATTTAAGTCGCATTTGGTTGTGAAATGTATTTTTTTAGTTGTGAAATGAATTTATTGACTCTCCTATAATTTTTATTCCTTTTTCAATCTCCTCAAATGAAAGTCTAGAAAATCCTAGCCTTAATGTATCTTTACCTTTTTCATTTACATAAAATATATCTCCTGGCATGAATATAACGCCTTTTTCATAACATCTTTCCAATAATTCCCTCGAATTTATATTTTTTAGCTTTATAAAAATATGAAGTCCACCTTCACCCAGTATATATTCATTTGGTATGTATTTATTTACGCATTCATATGCATAGTTAAACTTTTCTCCATAAAACTTCTTTATTTTTTTTACATATTTTTCAAATGCTCCATTACTCAGATAGTCGTAAAGAACTGCTTGATCTAAAAATGAAACATGAATACTCTTGCACCTTTTTACACTTTCAAGCCTTGAAATCACAGTTTTATCACATAATATCCATCCTATTCTAAGCCCTGGGAAAAGTATTTTTGAAAAACTTCCTATATATACAACTCCATTATTTAAATTATCTAAAGATGCAATTGGAAATATATGAGAACTAGAATACAGTAACTCTTCATTAAATCCATCTTCTATTATTGGAGTATTATGTTTTTTCATTAATTTATAGAACTTGTATCTATTCTCTGGATCCATAACTAGTCCTGTTGGATTATGGTATGATGGAGTTATATACGCAAACTTAGGCTTAATTCCTTTTTCTTCTAAAAAATCTAATTTTTCTTCTAGCATGTTAAAATTTAATCCATTATTATTTATATCTATGCCTACAATATTTAATCCTAAAAATTTAAATATCTTTTTTGCTGTATTGTGAGTTGGATTTTCACATATTATATAATCACCTTTATTTGTAAATGACGATAGAATAAGCTCCAGCCCCTCTGTAAATCCATTAGTTATTAATATATCTTTATTGCTTGTATCTACCCCTTTACTATTCATATAGCTAAGTAAATAATCTATAAGCGGCTTGTATCCTTTTGCATATCCATAGTTTAAAATTTTGTGACCCTCTAGTGATAGTCTATTTAAAAAGGCCTTTTTAAACTCATCTATATCAAATAGCTCTCCATTTGGAGCTATACTTTTAAAAGATATTAAATCACTCCTCCATGGAATTTCATTTTTTACAATATCCATATCATTAGCTATTTTTGTCTGTTCATTTTCAAGACAGCTAAAATCTATATTCCAAGATTTATTCACAGATACATTTTTATGATTTACGAAAGTTCCTTTTCCATAAACTGAGTAAATTACACCATCTGCTTTTAATTCCTCATATGCAGAAATTATAGAATTTCTACTTACATTTAAAAACTGACTTAATTCCCTTGTTGATGGCAATTTACTATTATCTGGTATTAACCCTTTATTTATCATATCATCTATATACTCTTTGATTTGTATATATATTGGCTGTTCATCATTTAGTTTTAAATTTGAAAATAGCACTTAATCACCTCTTACCATTTTTAGTCCTATTTAATATAATATCAATTATTTTATACAACTTGCAATTATATATTGATATTTTAATAATAAAAGGACTTATTCAAGACATCTTAATATCTTGAATAAGCCCTTATTATAATTATTTCAATTTAAAATTTAAATTAACCTTACTCTGTAACATATACACTAATATAGGAATATACATATAAGTTAAATATCCTTTGATATTAAACATTGTTATTATCAATAAAAATGAAAATATACTTGCTGTTCTAATTGATGCTTTTTCACTTTTGTTCAATATAGTAAGTATAGTTCCACTCATTATGCCAAATAGAATTATCATAAGTGAAAATGCAATAAATATACTTAGTTCTTGAAATTTAATAGGCATATTAGGTATCGATGAATATAAAATTACAAATGTATATGTCATTGCACCAAATGCAATATATGTCTTTCCCATAGTTTTTTTCTTTATTATAAGAACAAAAGTAAAAATTAAATATAATAAACTAAGCAAACTTACCAAACTCATAGACATCACCCGTAATTAATTTTATTTTGAATTATGTTTATATTCCTAATACCACCGGCATTATAGCTAATATTAATAATGTAGCAATAAATAAAATTAATAGTAATTTGCCTATAAACTTCACCCATGTTACATAATCAATTTTAGATATTGCCAATCCTCCCATTACAACTCCAGATGTCGGAGTTATTAAGTTAACTATACCACTTCCTGCTGAAAACGCTGAAACTACAATTTCAGGTGCAATATTTAATTTCTGAGCAAGCGGGGCAAATATAGGCATAGATACTGATGCTAGCCCCGATGTAGATGGTACTAAAAATGATAGACCTATATAAATAATGTAAGCCATATTTGCAAATAAAATTCCTGATACTCCACTCAATACCCCAGATGCTTTATCTAATATATATATATCTAATCCCGCATTTGCCATCATAAAAGATATTCCTCTTGATATCCCAATTACTAAAGCAACTCCCACCATATCTTCGCAACCTGAAATAAATGAACTTACAATATCGCGTTCTGACATTCTATACACTAATCCTATTATCACAGCCATTATGAAAAACCATGATGTTAACTCAGGGAACCACCATGATCCTAATGAAGCTCCGTTTAACCATGCTGTTGAATTTTCAAACATTTTTATTCCAAAGTCGCTCCATGGAACAACGCCTAAAATCATAACTACAAATGATAAAACAAATAACACAAGTACAGATTTTCTTTTTCCTGTAAGTTCTAATATTTCCTCTTTATTTCTACTAAATGATTCATTAGCATCCATAATTTCTTTTTTAGACAATATAGTGTTTGACTTATCCAAGTGTACTTTCTTAGCATATCTCATTACATAAATTATAGATATAGATAAAGTTACAATCCATAAAACAATACCTATTATTATTATAGTTCCTTGATTTATTTGAACTCCTGCCGCACCTGCTGCTGAAACAGCTGCTCCTATGGCAAATGGATTAACCGTGGACCCTAATACTCCACACCCACAGCCTAACAATAGTATAGACGCCCCTACAATAGGATCAAAACCAGCTGCTATCATAGTGGCAGTTATAAGTGCATAAAATGCTAATGATTCTTCTGCCATACCATAAGATGTACCTCCTAGTGAAAAAATTATCATTAATACTGGTATTAGCATCAATTCTTTTCCTTTAAGACGTCTTACCAGACCGCCTACACCAGCATCTAATGCCCCCGTTTTAGTTACAACTCCTAGAAACCCACCTATTATAAGAACAAATAGTGAAACATCAATAGCTCCCTTAACCTGCCCCACATTAGTTACACTAACTAATGCTTCTTCTTTACTATTTATTGTTTTGAGAGCACTTTCTACTCCACCAGAATTCATAGAATCATTTATTTCACTTTCTAAATTAACATCTTTAACTCCTATCATCCCTGTAACAGGTGCCATAACAACATCTGATAATTTAGCATTTTTTACCCCTGGAACAAATTGTGTCGCTAAGGCTATAAATATCATTATAGCTAGTAAAACTGTGTATGCAGAGGGGAATTTAAATTTACTTTTTTTATTTAACATTTTCCGTACCCCTTTATTATTTATTTTACAAAAGGGCTGACTCAAAATTTAAATTGCTAATGGATAAATATATATTTCAATTATATGTTTACCATTTGCCATAGATTTCGAGTCAGCCCTTTTTAGTAATGTTTGTTTATATAATTTTACTTTTATTTTCTTTTATATATTATAGTTCCAGTTTTTCCATGTAAAGCTTCTTTAGCTTTTTCTAATGATGTTATTAAAGCTTTCCCATTTGTAGATGATTCTACAAAATCTATACAAGCTTCTATTTTCGGTAACATAGAACCTTTTGCAAAGTGTCCTTGCTTTGAAAATTCAATCGCTTCATCTAGATTTATAGAATCTAAATCCTTCTGGTTAGGTTTATTAAAGTTTATAGAAACCTTATCAACAGCAGTTAAAATTAATAGCATTTCTGCATCTAAATCTTTTGCTAATTGAGCACTAGATTTATCTTTATCTATAACTGCATCTACTCCTTGAAGTGATCCATCTGAATTTTGAATTACTGGTATACCTCCACCACCAACAGTTATAACTATGCTTCCACTATCGACTAATTGTTTAACAGTATCTAGCTCAACTATTTTTTGAGGTTTAGGTGATGCAACAACTCTTCTGTACCCTCTTCCTGCATCTTCTACAAACTTAAATCCTTTTTCATTAGAAATTTTTTCAGCTTCTTCTTTTGAATAAAACATCCCAACTGGCTTTGTTAAGTTTTTAAAAGCATCATCATTTTTATCTACTATAACTTGAGTTACAATAGATGCAACATTGCTTTTTAAATTTCTTGCATTTAATTCATTTTCTATAGACTGTTGCAAGTGATATCCTATATAACCCTGACTCATTGATCCACACTCTGCAAATGGCATAATTGGCGTATTAGCTCCATTTTGAGATGCAAAATCCATAGCTAAGTTTATCATCCCTACTTGCGGTCCATTGCCATGCCCAACAATTACATTATATCCATCTTCATGTAAGTCTACGATTGTTTTTGCAGTGTGTTTAACTAAATCTAACTGCTCCTTTGGGTTATTCCCTAAGGCATTTCCCCCTAATGCTATAACTAATCTTTTCATAATCTCATTCTCCCATTAAGTATATTTCAATGAAATTTACTTATCATATATATTTTTAATATGAAAAGTTTTTAATTTTATATTATTTGTTACTGGCCTATTGTAGCTGCCATTATAGCTTTTATTGTATGCATTCTATTTTCAGCTTCATCAAATACAACTGATTGCTTAGATTCAAATACTTCATCTGTAACTTCCATTTCAGTTATACCAAATTTTTCATGCATCTCTGCTCCAACTCTAGTTTTCAAATCATGGAATGCTGGTAAGCAGTGCATAAATATTGCTTCTGGATTAGCATTATTCATAACTTGTTTATTAACTTGGAAAGGTTTTAATTGTTTTATTCTAGCTTCCCAAA
The DNA here is from genome assembly GCF_032465715.1 of Paraclostridium sp. MRS3W1. Lineage (NCBI taxonomy): Bacteria > Bacillati > Bacillota > Clostridia > Peptostreptococcales > Peptostreptococcaceae > Paraclostridium > Paraclostridium sp. MRS3W1. The sequence goes on from NZ_JAWDJM010000067.1 coordinate 7,530, forward strand.
CTTCATCTGGCTCACCCATAGACACCCAAACATCTGTATATATAACATCAGCATTTTTAGTGCCCGCCATAACATCTTCTGTTAATGTTATAGTGCATCCATTTTGACTAGCTATTTCCTTGCATGTATTTACCAAATCTTCCGCTGGGAATAATTCACTTGGAGCACAAGCCGTAAAATTAAGACCCATCTTAGCACAAGCAACCATTAAAGAGTTACCCATATTGTTTCTTGCATCTCCCATATAAACAAAGTTGACACCTTTTAATCTTCCTAATTTTTCTTCTATAGTTAATAAGTCAGCTATCATTTGAGTTGGATGGAATTCAGTAGTTAATCCATTCCATACTGGCACTCCTGCGTAAGCTGCTAATTCCTCTACTATTTCTTGTGAAAAACCTCTATATTCTATACCATCATACATTCTTCCTAAAACTCTAGCAGTATCTGCTATAGATTCTTTTTTGCCCATTTGAGAACCTGTAGGTCCTAAGTATGTAACTCCCATTCCTAAATCCATTGCTCCAACCTCGAAAGAGCATCTAGTTCTAGTTGAATCTTTTTCAAATAAAATTGCAACATTTTTTCCATTTAAAGTTTTATTAACTACTCCAGCTCTTTTTAAATCTTTTAAGTTTTTAGATAAATCTAATAAGTATCTTATCTCCTCGCTTGAAAAATCTAATAATTTTAAAAATGAACGACCTCTTAAATTAACTCCCATTTGTTATTCCTCCTAATAATATATTTTTAATTTTATAATTCTCTAATTAAAGGCATCGACATACATCTTGGACCCCCACGCCCTCTTGATAATTCACTTGACGGTATTACGTGTATTTTAATTCCATTATCTACTAATAATTTATTAGTAACATAATTTCTAGAATATACTATTACTTCACCTGGTTTTATGCACAATGTGTTTGAACCATCATTCCATTGTTCTCTATCTGCTATAACTTTATCTCCACCTCCACACTGTATTAATTTGACTTTGTCAACTTCAAGATGTTTAGCTAATATACATTCCAACTCTTCATTGACTTCTTTTATATTAAGTTCTTGGCATTTGCCTTTTGTTATTTCAAATACTTGTAATGGTCCTTGTATTCCTGGATGTATAGTAAATTTATCAACATCTATTTGTGTAAATACTGTATCTAGATGCATCATTGCTCTATTATTTGGAATGTTGACTGCTAGGATAGTTTCTATTTTTTGATTATTACTATTGAAGAAAATTTGCTTAGCTATATGCTCTATTGCTGAAGCTTCTGTTCTTTGTGATATACCTATTGCTAGAGTTTTTTCAGTTAAATTTAATATATCTCCACCTTCTATATGAAACTCAAAATCTCTATCATAAAATCTTTCTACTTTTCCTTTAAAGTCTTTATGATATTTAAATATATAATCTGCATATAAAGTTTCTCTATTTCTAGTCACTGAATACATTTTATTTAAACTGACTCCATTTCCAATACTTGCAAATGGATCTCTTGTAAAATATAGATTTGGCATAGGATCAGCTACAAAAGGATATTCATCAGCAGTTAAATCTGATAAACTTTTTTTACTTAATTGTGGTAATTCATTTTTATTTATACCTGCCATAGTTTTTCTTATTAATTCTTCATTATTTTCAAATGTTTTGAGAAACTTATAAACATTTTTTTGAAGTTCCTCACTTTTAATTCCAGCCTCTTGTATGAATTGATTTATAAATTTTTCTTTTATCTCCTCATCTTCTATAGCTTCAGCTGCTAATTCATGTAAATATACAACCTCTACCCCATTAGATCTTAACGTATCAGCAAATGCATCATGCTCTTGCTGAGCTACTTCTAAAAATGGAATGTCATCAAATAATAACCTTTCCAAATATTCAGGCGTTAAGTTTTCTATTTCTTCCCCTGGCCTATGAAGTAGAACTTTTCTTAATGGCTTTATTTCACTTGTTACTGTAATTCCCATAATAATTCCCCCTTCATTCAATTAAATCTTATGTTTTTTTTATTATTAATATGTCAATAATTTAATGGTATATTTAAAAAATTTTATATTTTATAGCTGTTAATGTTTTAAATTCAATTTTTTTGTTTATTATTTAACATGGTTGCTTATAGCTACAAAATCTAAATTTATTAAAACCTAATTTTATAATTTATTACTTTTAAATAAAATGTGACTATTAGTTATATTAATTGCGTTACTTTTTTTTATATTTTTATCAATATAAAATTCAAAATCTTTTTTCTTATTATCTACTATTTCTAAAATATTACCTGGAATAGTGTATATGTACTCTAATATAGCTTTTGTGTCATTTACAATTAAGTTGTCTTTATACAAATATTTATCAATATTTTCAAAGTATTTATTTAGTATTAGTTCGGCATTATCAATTCCAAACTTAGCAGATAATCTTTCTTCAGAAATTTTCATCTTTTCATTAAATCCTAGCAATAATTGTTCTAATTCTCTCATATGATCATTTCCAATAGTTGAACAATAAAACTGTCCTTTTTTCTTTAATACTCTATGTATTTCTGATAATACTTTATCTAAGTCATTCATGTAAAATAATATATGATTTGCGATTACAATATCAAAACTTTCGTCTTCAAAAGGAATATCATTAGGATTTATTCTCTTAAATGATAAATTTTTATTATATTTGTCTAAGTTTCCTTTAGCTTCATCTATCATGTCCTGACAAATGTCTGTTAGTGTTATATCTATATCGAAATCTATATTATTTAAATTTTTTAACCATAAAGCTCCATTACCACATCCAATTTCTAGTACTCTACATTTTTTATTTAAATCCATATTTCTAAATACCCAGTTATACCATCCATCTTTATTTGAGCTAAACTTTTCTTGCAAAATTATATTTGCATTTAAATTAGATGAATCTATGTACTGTTGCAATAATTGCTCTTCACTTTCCAGAATTTTTATTATATCGATTGTATTATTTAAATCTAATTCTGGAGCACTTTCCATACTAGTCTCTGCAGTTTCTATTATGTCTAAAATTATTTTCATATGATTTATTTTATTTTTAATGATATTTTTTTGTAATTTAAAAGAATTAGCCATGTCATCTTTTCCAAAGCTTTGAGTTTCAATTTCCATAACTTCATCTAATGATAGACCTAAATATTTTAATACTAGAATTTGTTTTAATTTCAGAAAGTCTTGTTCTGAATACAACCTGTGACCTTGGTCGTTGTGATGTGATGGTTTTAGTATGCCTTTTGTGTCATAGTACCTTATAGTTCTGATTGTTACACCAGCTTTTTTAGCAAATTCACCTGTAGTATATAACTTTTCCTCTTTCATTATATCTCCCCCAAATTCATTGCCTAATTATATTCTATAGGGTTACGTTACGTAACAGGCAATATATAATTTAAAATTTTTTTATTTTTTTTTATTTTTTTCTTATTACTATGCTTATGCATATTTGATTTTTAAAATTAAGAAATATAAATTTTCATTAGAATTTTGCAATTATAACTAGTTAAATACTAAAAAATCTAACTGCAGTTATTTATCACTTCAATAATTTAATTATAAATCTAATTAATTACTCTATAAATATATTTTTACATATTAAATTTTAATTCACATATATAATAATAAAGGACTCAATTAAAATTTATTAAAACAAGCATACAAATTTATAAGGGAGGGGTTTTATGTTTGATGCTTTCAAACATTTAGTAGATTGGCTCTGGCTTTATCCTATTTTAATCATATTAGTTGGTGGCGGGATAACAATGTCAATTACTTTAAGATTTTTTCAAATAACAAAATTGCCATTTATATTAAAAGAAACATTTGGGAAAATATTTAAAAAAGGAGAAGGAGATGGAACAATTACTCCATTTCAAGCTGCTACATCTGCTTTAGCTTCTACAATAGGGGCTGCAAATATAGTAGGGGTACCTCTAGCTATAGCTACAGGAGGTCCTGGTGCTATATTTTGGATGTGGATTATTGCAATATTTGGATGTGCACTTAAATACTCAGAAATTATATTAGGTATTAAATATAGAGTTAAAAATGAAAATGGTGAATATGTTGGCGGTCCTATGTACTACCTTAAAAATGGCGCAAAAATGCCTATTTTAGGTTCATTGTTTGCATTTTTCTTAATGGTAGAAATTGCTCCATCTATAGCTACACAGTCAGCTTCTATTGTCCAAACTGCAGAAACTATCAATATACCACCTGTAATATCAGGCATTGCAGTTGTATTTATAGTTGGATTAGTTGTTTATGGAGGTATAAAAAGAATTTCGAAAGTTACAGAAAAATTAGTACCTTTTATGGCAATCGCATATTTTTTAATCGCACTTATAGTTGTATTGTTTAGCTTTGAAAATATACCAGCTACATTTAGCTTAATATTTAAAGGTGCTTTTAATCCTACTGCCGCTGCTGGTGGTTTTGCAGGGTCTGTTGTTTCTGCAACAATAAGAACTGGAGCTGCTAGAGGAGCTTATTCAAATGAAGCAGGTATGGGTACATCAACAATTGCTCACTCTGCTGCTGTCACTGATTATCCAGCAAGACAAGCTCTTTGGGGTGTATTTGAGGTGATCGTAGATACGCTTTGTATATGTACAATAACCGCATTATTAGTTTTAACTACAGGCACATGGTCTGGTGTTGGCGCTGACAAAGCTGCTGCTATGCCTTCAATGGCAATTCAAAGCGTGTTAGGAACTAAATTCGGTGGTGGATTTTTAACTATCTGCATGCTTATGTTTGTTCTATCAACTTTAATAGTAATAATTTTTTACGGTGAAAAACAAGCTGAATATTTATTCGGGTTAAAAACCTCTAAAATTGTTAGAGTAATTTATTTATGCTTTATAATGATAGGTGCATTATGTAAATTAGATAATATAGTTGTATTGTTAGACTCTGCTCTAGCATGTGTTATAGCTACAAACATGATAGGTGTAATAAAACTTCGAAAGGAAGTAAAAGAAGAATCTGATAAATTTTTTGAATCTCAAAATTTAAAATAGTATAAATAAAAAACAAAACAAGCTAACTTGATTTAGAGAGATCTCTCTATTTTAAATTAGCTTGTTTTTTATATTAGTTTAAAGAATATTCTATTATTTTATTTATTAACTCACTAAATCCTATACCGTTAGCCTTTGCACTTCTTGGAATTAAGCTAGTTTGTGTCATTCCTGGTAATGTGTTTAATTCTAATACATAAGGTACTCCATCACTTATTATTACATCTACTCTAACATAAGCTTTGCAGTTAAAAGCTTCCCAACATCCTTTAGATATTTCATTTACTTTTTCTTGTAATTCTTTTTCTAAATAAACCACTTCTTCTGTAGCACCGTTTGAACTATATTTTGATTCAAAATCGAAAAACTCTGAATTTGCTGTTATTGATATAGTAGGGAATACTTCTCCATTTAATATAAATGATGTATACTCCCCACCTTGTATATATTTTTCTATCATAACACAGTCATCAACTTCTAGTCCTTTTTGTACTGCATTCAATACTTCTTCTTTAGACTTTATTAAAAATGTTGCTACACTTGATCCTCCACTATTTGGTTTTATAAATACTGGATATCCTATTTTTTCTATTTCTTCGTAATCTATATCTTCTATCTTTCTAACTACTGTCCATGGAGCTGTTGGTAAATTAGAATCTCTTAATATTTTTTTAGTCATATTTTTATCCATGCATAAAGCACTAGTTAATGGATTACATCCTGAGTATGGAATATCCATAGCTTCTAAAATAGATTGGACACATCCATCTTCTCCAAATTTACCATGAAGAGCTAAAAATGCAAAATCTATATCATCTGTTACCTTAGTAAATATATCTTTTTTATCATTTAATACAATCTTTACTGCTTCATGTTTATCTCTATCTATATTGTTAAAAACCTCTTCGCCTGATCTTAGTGATACCTCTCTTTCAGAAGATATACCACCCATTATAACTGCTATTTTCATCTATCTCACTCCTAATTATTATCTTTTACGTCATTACTTATATAAACAGTATATGATTTATGGATTATATCTTAAAGTACCACCCATAGTCAAGTTTTATATATCAGTGGTTTTCTTATTATAAAATGGTTCTATATGAATTATGACTTGAGCGCTTTTATTTATATCCTTTCTTATAGAAGCTTCAATATCATGGTTTAATTTATGAGATTTTTCAACAGTTATATTAGGTTCAACCATTATATGCATATCTATATGCACATCACTTTCACTACCTCTACTTCTAATGTTATGAACATCTTTTATTTCATTAAAGCTTTTAAGTATGTCTTTTATAGCCTCTTCATCAACTATCGCTTTATCAACTAAAACATCTATAGTAGATTTAAAAATTTCATATGAAGCATGAAGTATAAACCCTGCAACAACTAAAGATGCAATAGGGTCAATTATAGCTGGTAACCCTAATCTAACCCCCACTAAAGTTAATAAAACTCCAATAGAAACAAATATATCACTTTTAGTATGAAGTGAGTCTGATATTAGTATATAACTATTTAGTTTTTTACCTATTCTATATTCATAAGTACATACAAATACATTTATTATAAGAGTTAATATTAATACAAGCAAACTTCCAATTGTTATTGTTGGTTCAACTGGATTTTGAAATTTTAAAATACCTTCAAAAATAATTTTACCACCTATAAATAAAAGCATTGCCCCTATAAAAAGACCTGATATAACTTCAAATTTCTTATGTCCATATGGGTGTTCTTTATCTTTTGGCTTAGATGCAATAGATACTCCTATTAAACCTACAATATTTGATGTTCCATCAGATATTGAGTGAAATCCATCAGCAGTCATACTTGCACTTTTTATAATACTACCAATTGCTATTTTTAATATTGCAACACCTATGTTTGCAAATAATATTATCCATAAAACTTGTTTTACTTTTTTATAATTATCCGATAACATAATTAACCTCCTTAATTTTATAAATAAAAAAATCCATGGAAAAGTTTTTAAACTATCCCATGGATTTATAATATCCACTGCTTCCTAAGAAACCCAGCACATAGTAATACGTGCCTGATAACTCTATTTAACATGTTAAAATTAATTTTAATTCTATCAATTAAATATATCGCTGTCAATATTAATTTATATTCAAGTTAGACTAATTATGTTACTAATTATTCAAAAAATTTATTGCTCCTTCTACTAAAAGCTTGCATCCTTTTTCAAATACTTCTTCATTAAGTTTTACTTTTGGATTGTGAAGAGGATAAACTTCCTCTCCCTCTATTATTGTGTTTAATCCATAATATACTCCAGGTATTTTTTCGAAGTAATAAGATGCATCCTCGCTACCCATAGCTCCTTTAGGTAAAAGTATCATTGAGTTTTCACCCCATATATTTTTGCAAACACTTAATAATTCATCTACCATATCATTATTATTATTAAGTGCTGGATATCCATATTCATATTCATACTCATAACTTCCACCCATAGTCTTTGTTACACCCGATACAATTTCTTCTAATCTTTTGTTAACAAAATCTCTAGACTCATTTTCTAAACATCTTACCGTTCCTAATATCTCCACATAATTAGGTATTATATTATATACTGGAGTTGCTGGTTGTTCGCTTTTTATATTAGATATACTTATTACAATAGGATTTTGAACATCATTTTCTCTTGTTAATATTCCTTGTATCATGTTTATAATCTGATTTGTCATAAATATTGGATCTTTTGAAAATTCTGGTGTTGATGCATGTGCGCCTTTTCCAATAATCTTTATTTTAAATCTGTCTGATGACGCCATCATACCTCCTTTTTTTGTTACAATCTGGCCAGGTTTAAAATATGGTATGCTCATAACATGTTGAGCTATAATAGCATCTACTTTTGGATTTTCTAAAACCCCTTCATCTATCATTACTTTCGCACCTCCCCCATATTCTTCCCCAGGTTGAAAAATAAGTTTAACTTGACCGTTTAATTTATCTTCATTTTCTTTTAATATTTTTGCTGCACCTAAAAGCATTGCAGTATGTGCATCATGCCCGCATGCATGCATATTTCCATTTGTTGACTTAAAATCTACTTTTGTTTCCTCAGTTATAGGAAGCGCATCCATGTCAGCTCTTAATCCTATCACCTTTTTATTTGTTTTTTTACCTATCAATGCTGAAAGTCCTGTACATGTTTTAAACTCTTTATAATCTATGCCCATATTTTCCAATTCATTTTTTACGTAATATAATGTCTTTGGTAAATTCAACCCAATCTCCGGTATTTGGTGTAAATCTCTTCTACATTTAATTATGTATTCACTTATATTCTCTTTATATCTTAACATTTTAATTACCTCCAATATCAATAAATATTTTAAAATAAATTTGATGTATTTTTAACTTAATGTATAATTTAATATTACTACTGATTATTATTTTGAAAAAATCTAAAATATTTATACCTATATATAAATAATATTTATACTTATGATTGGAGGATTAATATGAAACTTGAACAAATTGTATATGCTCTTGAAATTGCAAGATGCGGATCTATATCTAAAGCAGCTAAAAATTTGCTTCTAACTCAGCCTAATTTAAGCTCATCTATAAAGAATTTAGAGGATGATATTGGATTTAAAATTTTTCAAAGACTTCCTAGAGGTGTTTCTGTTACAACTAAGGGTACTCAATTTTTAGAATACGCTGAGTCAATTTGTAAAGACGTAGAAAATATCAATGCAATAGGATCAAATTCTAATTCATTAACTCCTATTAATTTTTCTTTATCTACTCAATCATTTTCTTACATAATGGATAATTTTTTAGCTCTTCATTCAAATTATAATAACAATATTACTAATTTTAAAATTAAACATTCTCACTACTTTGAAGTTTTAGATGATGTTGTAAGAAAACAAGCAGATATTGGGATAATATCCATATCAAACGAACATATGGACTTATGGAATAAACTTTTTAAATCTAAAAATATTGAATTTAATCCTATAACTTCTGGTAAATTACATGGTTATATATTAGATAGTCACCCTCTATTTAATAAAGAAAATTTAGTAATTGAAGATCTATTTGAATATCCATTAGTTACATGTAATCATGATGACTATAATGCTTTGTATTCAAATGATTTTTATAAAAATAAATTATCTTTTAAAAATAATATACTTGTATCTGACTATGGAGCCTTAATTTATACAATGGAATCTGTAAATGCTGCAACTATAATACTAAAATTAGAAAATAGTTATACAAAATTGTATTTTGATAGCTCTCACAAAGGTCGTTATGTCAATATTGATATCTTACCAAAAATTACACTTGGTTGGATTAAACTTATTGATTCTCCCATTTCATCTATAGCAAGTGAATTTATAGATTTAATAACAAAATAAAAAATAGGAGTATACACTCCTATTTTTTATTTTGTTAATGACCACTCGTCATTCTTTATATATATTCTTTTTGTATTACAACTTCTATCCATTACAAGTAAGCTATCATCTTCTATGTTATTGCTTAAAAGCATTAAATCATTATCCCTACAAAAATTTCTTGCAAGCTCTAATGCATCTGACTCCATATTTAGTTCTAATAATCTTCCCATTTATTTTCTCCTTAAAAATATAATTTAACTCAATTTTATTATAATATATATTACCCTTTTAAAAAAATAAAAATCACTAGATATATGTTTTCTATATAACTAGTGATTTTGTTAAATATATATTTTGTTAATATTACAATGGGCTATTTTATTAATTATAAGCTAATGCTAAATTATTATTTAAAACATCTACAAAATTATAAATTTTTTCTTCATCTTCTTTTTTAAAATGTTCTTCAAAGTTTATAAGTCCTGTAAATTCTTTTGGTAGATTATTATCGATATAATTTATTTGTTTTTCATCTTTATTTACTGTGAAAAATCCTAATTTCTTAAATTTAAACTCTTCTATGTTATTTTCTATAAATCTTTGAATTTCAGTTGAAATTTCTCCATCTTCTAGGTTTATTCCTATTAACACATTCTCATATTTGTCTAGGTAAAAAGATGAATTATATTTTGTATTTCTTACATCTACTTCTGAGTCTAATTTTTCTGATAAAGACATTGCTAAGTTTTTAGTTATTCCATTATTACTCCCATAAGCTATTAAAGTACACATTAACACTACCTCCACCAATATATAGTATATACTATTGATATTTTTTATTCCTTATACGTTATACTATATACTATTAACCATCTTTTTGCAACCATTTTCATGGAAAATTCTGTGTTATATATATAACATAATCCATATAGTACATCTCATTGGTTAAGTTATGTATACAAATAAAAAAATAAACTCTAAATTAGAGTTTATTTTATCCTTGATATGCTGCATGCTTATGGAAGTGTTCATGTTCCCCTGTAAATCCATCTTCATGTATATGATCATGTCCAATTCCGTTTATGTGTGAGTGACTATGCATAAATGATACCTGCAATTTATTATTCATAGGATTTACACCTACATATGCATTTACCCCAAAAATTTCTTTTAACATTTTCTCAGTTATAACTTCTTTAACACTTCCACAGTTTTTTATTTTTCCATCTTTCATAACAATTAGATAATCACAATACATAGAAGCCATATTCATATCATGTATAGCCGATAAAGTAGTTATATTTAAGCTTTTTACTAAATCCATCAACTGTATTTGATAGCCTATATCCAAATGATTTGTAGGCTCATCTAAAATCAAAAATTCAGTATCTTGAACTAATGCTCTTGCAATTAAAGTTCTTTGTTTCTCTCCTCCAGAAAGCTTTGAAAAACTTCTTCCAACATAATCTTCAAGCCCTACTCGTTTTAACATGTCAGTAACCATATCTAAATCTTTCTTTGAATAATCTTCAAATACAGATTTGTATGGGTACCTTCCCATTTTTACAATTTGTTCTACAGTGAAATCGAATTGAGAGTTACTTTCTTGAGCTAAAACTGCTATTTCTTTTGCACAGTCTTTATCTTTCATATTAAGTAAATTTTTATTATCAAGTAGTATCTGCCCGCTATCTGGCTTGTACAGCCTATATATGTTTTTTAGTATAGTAGATTTTCCTGATCCATTTGGTCCAATAATTCCAACAAACGATCCTTTAGGTATTTCAAATGATATATCTTTTAAAATTTCTTTTTTATCTATACTAAATTCCAAATTTTTAACTTGTAATTTAAACATTAGTCTCTTCCTCCAAATGTATAATTTTTCTTAGAAATCAGATATAAGAAGAATGGTCCCCCTATTAAGGATGTTATTATACCTATTGGTATTTCTACTGGAGGGAAAAGACCTCTAGCTAAAACGTCCGATGCAATTAAAAATATAGATCCTATAAGTGCAGATAAAACTATAAGCTTTTTATGATCACTTCCAGCTATAGTTCTACATATATGAGGAACTACTAATCCTATAAATCCTATAGCCCCAGTTATTGCAACTAATGTAGATGTTAAAAGTGTTGCCAGTATTAATATTACTGATTTTATTAATTTTACATTTATTCCAAGTATTATGGCACTATCATCTCCTAAAAGAAGTATATCTAAAGATTTTGACATTATAAATGCTACAATCATAACAATTAATAATACTACAAATGGAATTAATAATACATCCCATTTAGCTCCACCTAAACTACCTACAGTCCAAAACAATGCATTTTTAGCCTGATTTGAGTTTTTAGCTGAATATATAAGTAAGTTTGTTAATGCTGAAAATATAGTAGAAATAGCCATACCTGTAAGCACAAGCCTCGTAGTTGACGTAGTTTTACCCATTTGAGTTCCTATTGCAAAAACTAGTACTCCAGATAATAATGACCCTACAAAAGCCCCACTAGTTATACTATTTATTCCTACACTTGATACTCCACCTAAAACTATAACAAAAACCGCTCCACAAGAAGCTCCTGCAGATATTCCAAGTATGTAAGGCTCTGCTATTGGATTTTTTGTTACACACTGCATTAAAACCCCGCATATTGCAAGCCCTGCTCCACATATTGCTCCTAAAATCACTCTAGGAAATCTTATTTCCCATATTATATTTTGAGTCATAACTTCGCCTACACCGCTAAATAATGTTCCATTTGTCAATCTATTAAGTAATACTTTATATACTTCACCAGGTTCTATATAAGTACTTCCAACTGCTATTGCTCCAACTATTGTACCTGCTAATATTATAGTTAAAGCTATAACCCAAAATAAGAAACCTTTCTTTTTAGAAAGGCTTCTTTTGTTTTCAACCGAAACTTGCATTATTTTTTATCTCCATAGAAATATCCATGCATTTCTTCTATTACCATTGGGTTTCTAACACCTGGTGACAAATCAGCTAACTTAACTACATATATTTTATTATTTTTTATAGCAGGTACATCTTTAAGTGCTGGATTTGATTTTAAATAATCAATTTTTTCTTTTACAGGTTGTCCAGCTAAGAAATCTGTTACTAATATTACTTCTGGGTTTTTTTGTACTATGCTTTCCCAAGAAACATTTATATAAGGTTTTTTAGCATCCTTTCCAAATACGTTGTTTCCTCCAGCTATTTCTATTAAATTATTTGCAAGCCCTGATCCAACTACCATTGCATCTTTTTCTCCAGAGTCATAAACCATCATTTTAACTCTATCTTCTTCTTTTACATCTCCAACTTTATCCTCTACAACTTTTATATCACTTTTCATTTTATTTACAACTTCAGTAGCTTTATCTTCTACTCCAAATATTTTTCCAAGTAAGCTAAAGTCATCATATACATTATTTATTGTTGCATCCGGCTTATATGCTGATGCCATAAAAGGAGCTACTCCTTTATCTATAAGTTCTTGAGGAGACCCTGTTGTTTGCTCATTTATAGAAGAATCCCATCCACTAACAAAATCTGCTCCAGTAGCTACAAAAGCCTCTTTAGATATAGAGTGACCTTCTCCTACTTTAAGCTCAGGTATTTTTTTATATGCAGCTTCAAATTGTGGAAGTATTGGGTTATCTAAAAGAGCCGTTCCAACCATTCTATCCCCTAAATCAAGAGCTAATAACATTTCTGTCATGAATTGAGATAATGTAACTGCTTTTTGTTTTGGTGCATCAACTTTTACATTATAGTCTTTAGCTCCATCTGAATAAACATACTCTACTGTTTTAAAATTACTTGATTCGACTTTTGTATCTGATGATTTAGATTCTTTATTGTTGTTTGATGAGCAACCTACAACGCTAAGTGTTAACCCTGCTATAGCCATTAATGCTATAAACTTTTTTAAACTTTTACTTTTTATCATTTTTATTTCCCCCATTTTTCATATGTTTAGTAAATTATCCCTAAAAAATATTAAAGCCATGAAGTCACTTAAATAAAGGTACAAAAACAGACCTTTTTCTTAAGTAAAACCTTCATGGCTTTATTTCATAATATCTAATTTTTACTCGTGTCTATGCCCATGTTCCCCATTGTGGTCATGCTCATGCGTATAATCATGCGTATAATCATGATCATGTGAATGAACCCCTGTGAATCCATCTTCATGGTTATGATCGTGCCCTAATCCATTTACATGTGGATTATGATGTAATCTAAAATTTCTTTGTAAAAACATATTTTGTCACACTGTAATGTTTTAGTTACTTCATTAACTAACGTTTTCATCCTTAATTTATACTATATTATGTTTTTGCATAATAGTAAAGTTTTCTGTATGTTTTTGGAAAATTTAGTTTTATACAGATAATTACATTTTTTTACATTTTTCATAGT
>NZ_JAWDJM010000068.1:0-251 GCF_032465715.1 Paraclostridium sp. MRS3W1
AAATGTCTATTTAATAATCCTAAGAATGCTTTTCCATGTCTAGCTTCATCTTTACACATTTCATGAACTGTATCATGTATAGCATCTAATCCTAATTCTTTAGCTCTTTTAGCTAATTTTAATTTTCCATCAGTTGCTCCGTATTCAGCTTCTACTCTTGCTTTTAAGTTAGCTTGTGTATCTGCTACTACTACTTCTCCTAATAACTCTGCAAATTTAGCTGCATGTTCTGCTTCTTCAAATGCTATTCT
>NZ_JAWDJM010000069.1:0-1810 GCF_032465715.1 Paraclostridium sp. MRS3W1
TATATGTTTGACAGAATGTTGCTAAGTTAAGTCTTGCATTTCCTTCATTCATTAGCTCATCTTTTATTAATCTGTAAGCTATATTTGGAGCAATAGAATCTTTCCCTAAAACATCTTTTGGCACGCTAGAGCCAGATTCTGTTGTCCCAAATATTGGAGTATCATAACTATCTCCTAATTGATTTTTTCTACCATATAACATTTTAAAAACCTCCTTATATATGCATTAAGTCATATAAATTGTATGTATTTTAGTTAATAAAAAACTATTTTAATTTAATTTAATATATATGTAACCAATTTAAAACATCATTCTTTAAGATGCTTTATTTTCCTTTAAATATCTTAGTTTTTTATTATATTATATATATACCACATTAAAAAACACCTAAACATTTTTTGCAATTTTTCTTGCAATTTTTCTTACTATTTTGATGAAGATGTTCCACTTTCTAATATTGATACTATTGAAAATAATGTAAAACAGATTGCTCCTAGCCCAATCATTACACGTGCTGGAATAAAATATGCTATATTAAATATTTCTGATTCAAATAAAAATGCTCCCATAAATAAACATATCAGAGCTGTGAATACTGGTATTAGAGGTACTCTTTTTGCTAATGGATTGTTTTTTCGCCAAACCATCCCTAATAGCAATACTTTACTTAAAATACTGTAGCATACTATACCTAATCCAATTAGAACATAACCTGGAGCTATCATAATCGGATCTTTAGATATACATAAAATTACAATTCCCCATAATATATCTATAGTTCCAAATACAGCTACAAGTATCGCCCATCTATAACGTTCCTTATTTGTAAATGTGTTTTGTATCTGTCTAACTATACTAATCACTAATAAAATTAAGCTAGCACAAACAAATCCAATTCCTATCAAAACATGACCCGCCACTAAATAATCACTTGAAACTGAGTTGAATAATAAATATGCTCCTCTAAAAAAGGCAAGAACTGTGCATATAGTTGGTATTCCTATAAGTATTTTTACAGTAGACTCTTTAAATGCTCCTTCTTGATTTTCTCCTTCTTTTAAATTAGCTCCATTTTGTGGGATCATCATGAATTTAGTTGAGGCTGTGGCAACTGTTGCAACGCAACAAGTTATTAATCCTAATCCAAGTACTACATTACCTGATACAAAGTACGGAGGTATATAGATTCCTACTCTCCATAAAATGATACCTGAAACAATAGTAAAAATACCTGCTAAGTAGCCTATTGTTGGCAATGCCCATTTATAAAATTTATTATATTTATTTATAATCTGTAAGATTATTGTTGCAGCTGTAGTAAATAAAGCTATACATATAGCAGTTAAGTATATTAAAACATGTCCTGCTACTAGAAAGTCTGATCCTATAGCCTGTCCTAAATCCTTAACATAAATACCATATCCTAAGCACATAGCTCCCATTACTAATGGTATTGCACGAAAAAGAATACTAATATAATAATTCACTTTAATTCCCTCCTTAATTTATAACTTTAAAGAAAAAGCAACTAGTGTAATTAATTTAGCACTAGTTGCTGAATAAAACATTTCTTTTTATATTAGTGAGTGAATCCGTATACTTTGTTTTCTTCTTTTTTACCGTGTACTAATACATTTGCGTCATTTAAATCTTTTATTGCTGTTTTTAAATCTCTTATAAATAATTCAGCCATATCATGACTTAAGTCTGCTCTACATACTATACGTTGTATTATTGTTTTGTCTAAGTTGATTGGTAATGGATATGCTGGTATTTGCCATCCTTTCATTGCTAATCTATCTGCTAAAT
>NZ_JAWDJM010000070.1:0-3574 GCF_032465715.1 Paraclostridium sp. MRS3W1
GGTACTTGGTGGGAAGCTGCCTGGGAGAGTAGGACGTAGCCGCGTAATCTTTTTTTATTTTACGTGGATTTGTGGTGGTTGATATTTAGTTTGTGCTTGGATCATAAAGCTGAGAAAATGCTTTGAATGACCGCTGCGCTACAAACTAAATGTCAACCACTTTTTGTTGTGTGAAAATATAAAAGGATTGCGCTTATGCGAGAGTGGATTAAATGATAAGAGAAAATGCTTTGAATGACCACTTCGCTACAAACTAAGTATCAACCACTTTTTTTGATGTGCAAAATAAAGAAGAATTATGATTATACGAGATAGAATTAAATAATAAGAGAAGATGCTTTAAAATAGATTCAATATTGTAACTTAACAATAATCATTTTTTTATATAGAATTAAAGAGAAGCTATTTTTCAAATTATGAACTTTTATAACAAATAATGTAAATATTAATCAAAGTAAAATTCAATTACTTATGTGTACTATAAAATATTATTCATTAATAGAGAGTATTAAAAAATATTTTATGTATAAGTAGATGCGTATGTACGACAAAATACGACAGACAAATAATTTAAAATAGTGTAAAATAGTATAGTTACTTAAAATATGTGAATAAAAACAATTATTATATATAAATGAATCAGAAAGAGGTAGCGAAATGAAAAAAACTGTAAAAAAAGCAATAATACCGGCTGCTGGATTAGGAACAAGATTTTTACCAGCTACAAAGTCTCAGCCAAAGGAAATGCTTCCAATAGTGGATAAGCCAACACTACAATATATAATAGAAGAAGCTATAAACTCTGGGATAGAAGAAATACTTATAATAACAGGTAGAAACAAGAAATCTATAGAAGATCATTTTGATAAGTCAGTAGAATTAGAATTAGAACTTCAACAAAAAGGAAAAACTGAAATGTTAGAAATGGTTCAAGAAATATCTAACATGGTAAATATACACTATATAAGACAAAAAGAACCTAAAGGATTAGGACATGCTATACATTGTGCTAAAAGCTTTATAGGTGACGAACCATTTGCGGTACTTTTAGGAGATGATATAGTCGACTCAGATACTCCGTGCCTTAAGCAATTAATAGATGCTTATGATGAATATAAGACAAGCATATTAGGTGTTCAAGAAGTTGCTAAAGAAGATACTGATAAATATGGTATATTAGATTGCAAATATATAGAAGATAGAGTATACAAAGTAAAGGATATGGTTGAAAAACCAAGTGTAGAAGAAGCACCTTCAAATGTAGCTATATTAGGAAGGTATATAATAACTCCTGCTATATTTGAAATTTTGGAAAATCAAGCTCCAGGCAAAGGTGGAGAAATACAGTTAACAGATGCTTTAAAAACCTTAGCTCAACATGAAGCAATATATGCATATAACTTTGAGGGAAGAAGATATGATGTAGGAGATAAACTAGGTTTTTTAGAAGCAACAATAGATTTTGCTTTAAAGAGAGATAATTTAAAGGATGGACTAATGAATTATATGAAAAATGTAGTTAAAGAGGTTAAATAAGAAACTAAAATTTAAATTGAATTTAATTATAAAATTGATATAACAAATAATTGACATATAAAATATATTATGATAATATATTTACACTGTTAAAATGAATATTGAGTAGATCAGATAATCGCGGGTAGCATTAGCTACACGAGGAAAGTCGGAGCTCCATAGAGCAGGGTGCTAGGTAACGCCTAGTGAGAGTGATCTTAAGGAAAGTGCAACAGAAAATAACCGCCATTGATGGTAAGGATGAAAAGGTGAGGTAAGAGCTCACCAGCGGCTAGGTGACTAGTCGGCTGTGTAAACCCCACTCGGAGCAAGGCCAAGTTAGGATAAACAGAGTATTGCTCGTACTCTCCGGTTGGTAGGCCGCTTGAACTTATTGGTGACAATGAGTCTAGAAAGATGATTATCTAATACAGAACTCCGCTTATAGATTTGCTCGATTCAAAATAAAAAAACACTAGAACTTTCTAGTGTTTTTTTATTTTGATAAAATAATGAATATACTAGTAATTATATTTATAAGATATTGTGAATAAAAATAAAATAGGAATAGGACTTAATAAATTAGATTTATGAAATAAAGAATATAAATTGAAATAAACAAAAAATAAAACCTATGTAGGAACATAGGTTTTATTTTTTTATTGTTGTGGACCATCAAACATTTTATCATTATAGATAAAGTCATGTAAAACAGGTAAGTTTTTGTCAGGGTCAAATTGTAATACCCAACCTTTTTCCTTACTTATTATGCCTCCATTACTATAACCATACTGGTTATCATCAGGAATAGGGAACTCTAATGTTTTTATATCAAAATTACCTATACTTAAAACACTTGTTCCTAATCCTAATATAGTAGTTGGTTTCATATCTGTTTTTATAGATGGTAAAACTGAGTTAAGTATTGATGGATACTTAACAGGTGAAACTTCATTCATTTTCTTCATTGTTGCTTCTATTATTTGTCGTTGACGATTATCTCTTCCATATGCTGTATCATTATATCTTATACGTGCATAAGCTAAAGCTTGATATCCATTTAAATTGTGAGTTCCAGGTTCATTTATAGTCTCTACCTTTTTATCTGCAGCAACTTTATCAATTGCCTGGCCATTTGTAATGTAAGTATTTAATTCTTTAAGTTCACTTTGTTTTACGTCTACCTCAACGCCGCCTAATGCATCTATTATATCTACGAAACCAAAGAAATTAACTATTGCATAGTGATCTAGATCTAATTCAAAGTTCTTTTCTATAGTTTCAAGTAATAAATTTATACCTCCATAGGCATATGCATGAGTAAGTTTTTGTTTACCATGACCAGGAATATCTACGTATGAGTCTCTAGCTAAAGATGTAAGCTTAATATCCTTATGCTTATTATCTATTGTAAGAATCATCATAGAATCGGATCTTGATGGCTCATTTAAATTTCTAGCATCTATCCCTACTAGAAGTATATTTTCAATTCCTTCAACTTTATTATAATTTGTTTCATTAACAATTTTATTAGTTTCTGAATTACCTTGATACATCGAGTGCAGTTTAAAATAAACATATCCAAATGCTACAGCAGGAATTACCAGAACTAGTAAAAGTAAAACTATTACTAATTTTTTCAATTTAGACAATTAAATCCCTTCTTTCTGTTAATTAACATTAAGTATTTTTTGAAATCAATTCAAAACTAATTATATTAAATTAATATGAATTATTCAATCTAATAAAAGTTACAAAAAAACTAAGAAAAATATACAATATTGAAATATTATAGTATATAAATTATAATATAGACTATTGAAATATGTAAAAAAAAGAATTTGAAGAATAAAAAGCTCAAAACAACTAAACTTAGAATCCAATTTATGAACAAGTAAAACAAAATAAATGTATTAGTATAAGATATAAAAATACACGTATAAATAAATCTTATCATATATTTAGAATAGAAATTATAATATAAATATGTTTAATTTATAATTTCTAAATCATTACTATATTTTAAAATATCTATTAAGTATAAAGTGTATGAATTTAA
>NZ_JAWDJM010000071.1:0-22361 GCF_032465715.1 Paraclostridium sp. MRS3W1
ATATTATAATTATAGAAAGTTATTTGAGTATGATAATTTTTTCTGACTGCGATTTATGTGGTGCCAAAACTATTTCAACATATATTAAAGATTTAGAGTTCAGAGATAAATTTCAAACCAAACTAGATGAAAAAAGCTTCTTTGATAAATTACCTGTTAAGTTTAAAACTAGAGACGAATATGAAGGTCTTTATATGACATATGAAACCTTAGCCGATAAATTTAAAGAGAACTCTTTAAATAATAACTTTGGAGAATATTATTATTTGTGTAAAACTACCCAAAGAAAAGCTTTAAAAGTAATACCTAAGTTAGAATCCTATTTATACTGGCTAACTTGTGGATACGGAGAAAGACCTGAATTTGCAATATATTCATCGTTAGTTATTATAGTTATTTTTGCAATTTTATATTTGTTTTTAGGAGTAGAAGTAGATGATAAAACAATTATTTATAATATGAGCACTATAAAAAAACTATCTATTTCTAAAGTTTTAAAAGATTTAAATGAAACATTAAGTTTAAGTATTGGTTCTTTCGGAGGAGTAGGAACAATAAATTGTAAGCCTACAGAAGTTAGTTATATATTAACAAATCTAGAAGTCTTAGTAGGTGTTGTAATGATGGGATTAGGTATAGGAACTTTAACTAGAAAAGTTGTTAGATAAGTTTTGAAAATCATGAAAATTTAGAAAATAATGAAAAAACAGTTGATTATTTACAATAACATATATATAATTTACTTAATATAAAAAGTGAATAAAAAAGGTAGAGGCGCGGTACTTATAAGTACTAGTAATGAGTTAAGCACATAGATTTACTAGGAAAGGAATTATCGCCGAAGTTTATAACTGATGCTTTAAGGTTATATGCTGGGGATGTATAAAATATATACATCACTGTCACAAATTATATTTGTGTTGAGCTATCATTTAAGGAATCTAATATTGTGCAGATTTTGCATAATATAAAAAGCCTTGAGTGTATACTCAAGGCTTTTTCTTATTTAAAGCCCTAAGTATTTATTACCCTTTGCATTCACTAAAGTTAAATTTAGGGAGGATTTTTATGAGGAACAAAAAATATGTTGTAGCTTTATTAACTTTAGTTTTAATAATTTTAGTAACACCAATTTCATTTGCTCAAGAAACAGACATAGCATTTCAAAATGCAAATAAATTTAAATTCTTAACTTTAATTCCACCGATAGTATCTATACTTTTAGCTTTTATTACTAAAAATGTTGTAATATCATTATTTATAGGTATTTTATCAGGTAGCTTTTTACTTAGCTTAAATAGTACTAATTTACTTTTAGCTTTACCTCAAGGATTTATAGATTTTATATATAGAGCCCTTAATTCACTTGCTGATCCTTGGAATGCAGGTATAATACTTCAAGTTCTAGCTATTGGAGGAGTTATTCATCTAGTAGCAAAAATGGGAGGAGCTAAAGCAATAGCAATAAGTTTAGCTGATAAAGCTAAAAGTTCAAAAGGAACTCAAATTATAACATGGTTTTTAGGACTTTTAGTATTCTTTGATGATTATGCAAACTCATTAATAGTAGGGCCTATTATGAGACCAGTAAGTGATAAAATGAATATTTCAAGAGAAAGGCTTGCTTTTATAATTGATGCAACAGCTGCACCTATTGCGGGACTTGCAATAATATCTACATGGATAGGATTAGAGGTTGGACTTATAAATGATGCATTTTCAGGTATTGGCCTAAATAATGATGCTTTTGGGATATTTTTACAAACTATTCCTTATAGATTTTATAATATATTAATTTTAGCATTTGTAATTATAACTATTGTTTTAGCGAAGGATTTTGGGCCTATGAGAAAAGCTGAGATTAAAGCTAAACAATCTAATTTTAATAACTTAGATACAAAACATAACGATTCAATTCAATCAGAGTTAGAACCTAAAGATGGAGTGAAGTTGAGTGTATGGAATGCTATTATACCTATTGGAACTCTTATAGTTACATCATTAATATTTTTCTATTACAGTGGTTATACATCAATAGTTAATGGTGATAATATTGAACTTCAAAATTTAATGCTTAAATCACCATTATCATTTTTAGCTATAAAAGAAGCTTTTAGTTCAGCTGATGCATCTGTAGCACTATTTCAATCATCTATTATTTCAAGTATAGTTGCTATTTTAATGGCTGTTTCGAAAAAAATATTTAAAGTATCCGAAGCTATAGAAATTTGGATAGATGGGATGAAAAGCTTATTAATGACAGCTGTCATATTAATACTAGCATGGTCTTTAAGTTCAGTAATAAAAGATTTGGGTACAGCTAAATTTTTAGTTACATTACTATCAGGGTCTATGCCAGCATTTTTACTACCTAGTGTAATATTTATATTAGGATCAATAATATCTTTTTCAACAGGCACTGCTTATGGAACTATGGGTATACTAATGCCTCTTGCAATCCCTCTTGCTCATTCTATAAACCCTGATATATCATTTATAGTAATATCTACAAGTGCGGTACTTACAGGAGCTATATTTGGTGATCACTGCTCTCCTATATCAGATACAACAATACTATCATCTATGGGAGCTGGATGTAACCACATTGACCATGTAAAAACACAAATGCCATATGCGTTATTTGTAGCAAGTATAACTGTATTATTTGGATATATTCCTGCAGGACTAGGAATATCAATATATATAGTTATACCTATTTCGATAATAGCTATTTTCATAGGAGTACAACTATTTGGTAAAAAAGCAGATGAATACGAGGTTTGCGAAGTAAAAGAAACTTTAATCTAAAAAATTAATCATATAATAAAAAACTATCTGAAAAGTTAAATTTGATGGATTCTATTTTGTCTAATTAAACTCAAAGGATAGTTTTTTTGTTTGTATTGATAGGTATATACATCAATTAAGATAATAAACTATACTAAGGGGGGAGTTTATGAAATTTACAGATATTTTAAAAGACGTTTTTTCAAGTGTAAGAAAGATGATTGCGATATGTCTAACTATTGTATTTTGCTACTTAAGTATAATAGGAAGTATAAAACCATCTGAATTTATGCCTATCTTTAGTATGGTTGTAGGATATTACTTTGGAAAATCTACAGCTTTAGAAATGCCAAATCAAAAGAAAGATTAATTTTAAATTAGATTTAGTTATCATCTCAAATAGTGTATAATGACTATAAGAAACAGGAGGAGATGATATGAAAAACTACATAAAATTTGAAAATGTAAAAAAGACCTATACTATGGGTGAAGTTGAAATAAATGCATTAGATGGCGTGGATTTTTCAATTGATAAAGGTGAACTTGTAATAATTGTAGGTGCTAGTGGAGCAGGAAAAAGCACCATATTAAATATATTGGGAGGCATGGATTCTTCAACAGATGGAGTTGTAATTGTTGATTCTAAAAATATAAGTAATTATAACGATAAAGAGTTAACTAAATACAGAAGACATGATATCGGATTTGTATTCCAATTTTATAATTTAGTTCAAAACTTAACTGCGATAGAAAATGTAGAATTAGCTACTCAAATTTGTAAAAACCCTTTAAACCCCAAGCAAGTTATAGAATCAGTAGGACTTAGCCATAGAAAAAATAATTTTCCATCACAATTATCTGGAGGAGAACAACAAAGAGTAGCCATAGCTAGGGCTCTTGCTAAGAATCCAAAATTACTTTTATGTGATGAGCCCACTGGCGCACTAGATTATAATACTGGTAAATCAATTCTTAAAGTGCTTCAAGATACAAATAAAACACTTGGTGTTACTGTGGTTATAATTACACACAACATGGCAATTGCTCCTATGGGTGATAAAGTAATTACTGTAAGAAATGGTAAAGTACATAAAGTAGAAAAAAATGAAGCGCCTATTCCTATAGAAAGGATAGAGTGGTAAATATGAGAAATCCTTTATTTAAAGATACTTTTAGGGAGATAAAAAAATCTAAAGGTAGATTTTTATCTGTTTTTGCAATAATAACTTTAGGGGTTTCTTTTTTTACGGGAATAAAAGTTGCATCTCCTGTAATGGAAGTTACAGCAGATAAGTATTATGACCAAAATAATTTAATGGACTTGACTGTGGTTTCAAATTTAGGATTAACAGATAAAGATATTAATTCAATTTCTAAGATAGATGGAATTTCTAATGTGTATCCTACATATTCAAAAGAGGTTTTAACTAGTATAGGTACAAATCAATTAGTTTTAAAAGTCCATGGATTGCCAGAAAAAAGTAATAGTGATTATATAAATAAAATAAAAATAACTGAAGGTAGATATCCTAAATCAGAGGGAGAGTGCTTAATTGAGGACTCTAAGGATATACCACTAGGAAGTACAATTAAAATTTATGGAGATAACAATGAAGATTTAAGTACTACTCTAAAACACAATGAATATAAAGTTGTTGGTAAAGTAGAAACACCATATTATATAGCAAAGGCAAAAGGTAGTAGTAATATAGGTAGTGGAACTTTAAATAGCTTTATAATGGTTTTAAATAATGAATTTAAACTAACTAACTACACAGAAAGTTATATAACTGTAGATGGAGCGAAAGATTTAAATTCTTATTCAAAAGAATATGAAGATAAAGTACAAAATATAGAAGATAAATTAGTTGATCTTGGAAAAGACCGAGCTAGCTTAAGATATAAAGAAATAATTAAGGATGCTAATGAAAAATTATCTGAAGGTAAATCAAAGTTACAAAAAGAAAAAACTAATGTTTATAATGAACTTGACAAAGCTAAAACTAAAATTGAAAACTCCAGGTCTAAAATAGAAAATAGTGAACAGGATCTTGATAAAAAAGAAAATCAAGTTAAAAGTGAAATATCTTCTGCAGAAAAAGCAATAAGTTCAGCTTCTGAAAAATTAAGTTTAAGTGAAATTGAATTGAATAAACAAATAAATGTTTTTAATACAAGCAAAGATTCTGCCCAGCAAGAAATAAACAAAGCTAAGGATAAGCTAAAAGAACAAGAAGATGAAGTTGGTAAGTTAAAGGAGTATATATCTAGTATAGAACAAGTTTTATCTAATGAATACTTAGATGAAGAAAAAAGAAAAGAACTTGAATTTATTTTAGAAAAAAGTAAACAAAAGCTTGAAGTATCTGAAAGTGCTTTATCACAGGCAAGAGAAGAGATAATAAAACAAGAACAAGTTTTTAACGACACTCAAAATAAATTGTTATTAGCTAAAACGGATATAGAAAAAAATAAAGAATTAATAAACAGTCAAAGAAGTAATCTTGATGTAAAGAAAAAAGAAGCTGAATCGGAATTTAAAAATGCTAGATACAAACTTGCACAAGGTAAAAATGAACTTGAAAAAGGACAAGCTACATATTTAAAAAATAAAAAAGAAGTAGAATCTAAGTTGCAAAAAGCTCAGGATGAAATTGATCGAGAAGAGAAAAAAATTAAAGATATAAAAAATGGAAAGTGGTATATCTTAGATAGAAATACTAATTATGGGTTTGTTGATTATAAAAACTCTGCTAATAGTATAGAATCTATTTCTAAAATTTTCCCTGTATTTTTCTTTTCATTAGCAGCCTTAATTTGTTTAACTACTATGACTAGAATGGTTGATGAACAAAGAACAAATATTGGTACTATGAAAGCTTTAGGATATGGTACTGGATCTATAATGTTAAAATATATACTATATTCATTGTTAGCGAGTGTTCTAGGAAGCTCCTTAGGAAATTTAATAGGGCTTACTGTATTTCCTTCAGTTATATATAATGCATATGCCAGTATGACATATACACTACCTAAGGTTACTCTAGTATTTAGTGTAAAATTAATTATATTATCTACATTAATAGCAGTTTTAACAACTACATTAGCTTCAATATATTCTTGCTATAAAGAGCTAAAAGAAGTTCCGTCTATACTTATGAGACCTAAGGCCCCTAAGGAAGGAAAAAGAATATTACTTGAAAGAATAAGTTTTATTTGGAATAGATTAAATTTCACACAAAAGGTAACTTGTAGAAATATCTTTAGATACAAAAAAAGATTTTTTATGACTGTAATAGGAATAGCCGGATGTAGTGCTCTTTTATTAACTGGATTTGGAATAAAAGACTCTATATCGTCTATAGTAGATAATCAATATGGTCAAATAATTAAGTATAACTTGACTTTAAACTATGGTAAAGATGTTGATAAGAATTCTAAAACTAAAGAAGAAAAAGTCATAGATAGTGATGACCGAATAAATAATTATTTAAATATAAAAAATAAGAGTTATAAGGTTATTAGTAATTCTGTAGAAAAGGATGTAAATATTGTAGTCCCTGAGAATATTAATGATATAAATAAATTTATAAACTTAAAAAATAGGGTAAGTAATAAAAAGTATACTTTAAATAATAACGGTGTTTTAATAACTGAAAAATTAGCTAAATTATTAAAAGTTAAAGATGGAGATTCAATAATATTAAAAAATGAAGATAATAAAGAGTTTAAAGTAAAAGTTTCTGGTATAGTAGAAAACTATGTAGGACATTATTTATATATGAGTCCCCAATTGTATAAAAGTACTTTCAATGAAAATATTAAATTTAATGAGGTACTAATTAATACAAAAGATGGAGTTTCACAAGATAAACTAGGTAAAGATATGATGAACCTAGACAATATAAATTCAGCTACATTCAACACAAGTGCAAAAAGTTCTTTTTCTGATATGATAACTAATTTAAATAGTGTGGTTATACTTATAATAGTATCTGCAGGAGCTTTAGCATTTATTGTTTTATATAATCTTACAAATGTTAATATAAGCGAGAGAATAAGAGAAATAGCAACTATAAAAGTCTTAGGATTTTATGATAATGAAGTATCTTCCTATGTGTTTAGAGAAAATATAATTTTAACTGTAATAGGAACAATTCTAGGTCTAATTTTAGGTGTATTTTTACATAGATTTATAATGACGACTGCTGAACTTGAATTTGTTATGTTTGGAAGAGATATAAAACCTATTAGTTTTATACTATCTGGTATGCTTACATTTATATTTGCTACATTAGTAAATCTTTGTATGTATTTTAAACTAAAAAAAGTAAAAATGGTTGAATCTTTAAAATCTGTAGACTAATATATGAGGGATGATGACATGATTTATGATAATATTGTAAAAGCTACTTTTGTAAAACGACCAAATAGATTTATAGCACATTGTATTGTAGATGGAAAAGAAGAAATTGTTCATGTAAAAAATACAGGTAAGTGTAAAGAACTTTTAATTGAAGGTTGTACTGTATATTTACAAGAACATGATAACCCAAAGAGAAAAACTAAGTATTCACTTATAAGTGTTGTAAAAGGAAATAGACTAATCAATATGGATTCGCAAGTTCCGAATAAAATAGCCTATGAAGCTTTAATAAATAAAAAAATAATTCTTCCTGGGCTAGATGAAGAATTATTAACTATAAAACCTGAAAAAACATATAAGTCATCTAGATTTGATATATATATCGAAACAAAAACTAAAAAAGCTTTTGTTGAAGTAAAAGGAGTTACTTTAGAAGAAAATGGTGTGGTTTTATTTCCCGATGCTAAAACTGAACGAGGAGTCAAACATGTAGGAGAGCTTATAGAAGCATCTAAAGATGGATATGTAAGCTATATATTATTTGTTGTACAAATGGATAATGTAAAGTATTTTACACCTAATATTAAAATGCATCAAGAATTTGGAGATATGTTAAAAAAAGCAAGTTTAAGTGGAGTTAACATAATTTCATACGATTGCAATGTAAGTGAACATTCTATAACTATAAACGAAGAGGTTAAAGTCATATTATAAGATTTAAAAATAGTGTAATTTAATAAATTACACTATTTTT
This sequence comes from Paraclostridium sp. MRS3W1, assembly GCF_032465715.1. Taxonomy (NCBI): domain Bacteria; kingdom Bacillati; phylum Bacillota; class Clostridia; order Peptostreptococcales; family Peptostreptococcaceae; genus Paraclostridium; species Paraclostridium sp. MRS3W1. The sequence goes on from NZ_JAWDJM010000071.1 coordinate 7,908, forward strand.
TTATAAAATTTTGAATATTGGCTTTATATTTAAGGAATATATATTGTACTGTGAAAGTATAATATTGTAATTATACATTTTTAAATTAAGGGGGAGCATATGAGTACACAGTTAGATATGTTTAAAAAATTAACAGAAGCTAAAGGAATTCCAGGATTTGAAAAAGATGTTAGAAATTTGATTAAAGGATATATATCTGAATATGTAGATGAAGTAACTACAGACAATTTAGGAAGTTTAATTTGCAAGAAAATGGGGAATGAAGATGGACCTAAAGTTATGCTAGCAGGGCATATGGATGAAATAGGTTTTTTAGTGACAAATATAGATGATAATGGATTTATAACTTTTCAAACATTAGGCGGGTGGAGTGGAAAGGTTATGAATAGTCAAAAGGTTATAATAACAACATCAACTGGAAATGAATATACAGGAATAATAAACTCAATAAATACCAAAGATGTTAAAACTTCTATAGATAAAGAAAATATGTTTATAGATATAGGGGTTGAATCAAAAGATGAAGTTGAAAAGTTAGGAATAAAACAAGGAGATATGATAACTCCATATTTTAAGTTTGAGCAAATGGCAAATCCTAAATATCTACTTGCTAAAGCTTGGGATGATAGAGTCGGATGTGCGCTATTTATAGATATATTAAAAAGTTTAAAAAATGAAGATCATAAAAATATAGTATACGCAGTAGGCACTGTTCAAGAAGAAGTTGGATGTAGAGGAGCTAAAACTAGCTCTAATGTAGTAAATCCCGATATTGGATTTTCACTAGATGTAAGTATTGGCAATGACACTGTAGGATGCGACACGAAGTTAGGAGATGGTAAGCTTGGAAGTGGACCTCAAATACATATATTTGATGGAGGTTTAGTAGGTCATGTAGGTCTTAAAAACTATTTAATTAATTTATCTGAAGAACTTAATATTCCATATCAGATAAATGCACTTCCATTTGGAGGCACTGATGCTAGCCAGATGCACTTGGCTCATAATGGAGCTCCTTGTATAAGTATTGGTATTCCTACAAGATATATCCATTCTCATGCTAGTATAATTCATAAGGATGATTATGATAATACAGTTAAACTTATATCTGAATTTATCAAGCGTTTAAACAATGATGAGTATAAAAAAATATTAGATATATAATTTAAAATTCACAATTACTATTAAGTTTATATTACCCATAGTAATTGTGAATTTTTTTGCTATTCAACCATATAAGTACACTGTATAGATGCCTTTTCAAAACCATAAACTTCAATAAGTTTTTGGTGAAGTATAAATACATCTTTTCCAAATTCACCAACTATTGCATCACATGTCTTTCTGAACTCATCACAAGTTATAGATGATTCATTTATAGTTAGCATATACCCTAAGTCTTTTTGTATCACAACATAAACATTAGACGACATATCAAACTACCCCTTTTCATATAAAATTCAACTAAAATTTTTAACTTATATCTATTTGCTTTCTCATAAGATAGTCAACTAAATATCCCATTATTATAACTCCTGGAATATCAATTATTAATCGAAGTATAGTAAACTTATATCCCAACGCTCCAATTTCAAATAATAATGTTGAAAATTTAGTAACACACCAAGCATTAAGAAAAATAATAATGTTAGAAAATTTTACTCCCTTTTTGATAAGTACAGCTGTAAATGGAAATGCAGCATACATGGGTCCAGCAGAAAAAAATGCTATTAAAAAAGAAATAAATATACCTTTAACACCAGAGCTATCACCCATATACTTTATAAAATATTTTTTAGGAACCCAAATATCTAAAAGACTTAACATGACCATTACTGGAGGAAGGATAGATAGCATTTGGATTAAACTAGAAGTTGTAATATTAAAAATTTTATATCCTATATTTATATTATATAAACATATTAAAATACAAATGAATGAACTTATAAAAAAATATTTATATCTTTTTATTACTAATGTTAAAGTGCTCATACTAATACTCCCCCTATGAAAGCTGCTACTAAAAATGCAAATAGAAAAGCTATAAAATTCCTGTAGAAGGCAGCTTTTTTGCCAATATATTTAGATTCAAGTGAGAATGTTAAGATTCCAACCATTGTAGATGTTGATATAAAAGCTGCTACTTGAGAGTAACCCGCTCCGCTTTTTAATAATATATCTCCAGTAGAAAAAGCTACAAATGTAGGCATAGTAGTTATAGAGCCTATAAAAGATGCTATCGATACTCCAAAAATACTTGAATTTGGACCTATAAACTTAGAAATAGAAACAGGATTAATAATAGCTAGAATTATAGCGATTATTATAACTATACAAAGAAATTGGGGCATAATATTTTCAAAGGATTTCGCTGCATTTATATAAGCATTCTTGGTTTTTTCCCTGTCTTTAAAAAAAGAAATAACTGTTATCAGTATGCATAAACCATACATAATAAAAGATGTCACAAAAATCCCCCCTAACATTAATTTATACTATGAAGAAAGTAGGTTAATCGTAACCTGGTAATTAAAGTAATAAAATATATAAATTATAAAATTGGTAATAACTAATAGAGATAAGCTTTATTTAAGGAGGAATTAGTTATTCTATGAATAAACAAAAACGATTAGTCATCCCTCATACATTTACAATAATATTTTTACTAATAGTTTTTATGGCTATTTTAACTTGGATTATACCAAGTGGTCAATTTCAACGAAAAGAAATAGATAATAGGTTGGTGGTAATTCCAAATACCTATGAACATGTTAAGGAAAACCCTCAAAACATTGATGATATATTTAGAGCTCCAATAGATGGTTTTGTAGATGCTGCAGAGATTGTAGGATTTGTTTTATTAGTTGGAGGATCATTTGGGATAGTTAATAAGACAGGTGCTATAGAAGCTGGGATTAATGCTGTTGTTAAAAAACTAAGAGGAAATGAAATTATAATAATACCTATATCTATGATATTGTTTAGCTTAGGAGGTACAGTATTTGGAATGGCTGAAGAAACATTACCATTTTACATGATATTTGTTCCTTTAATGCTCGCTATTGGATATGATTCACTTACTGCTGTAGCTACTGTATTTTTAGGAGCTATGACAGGTAATATAGCTTCAACTATAAATCCTTTCTCAGTTGGAATAGCTCAAGCATTAGCTCAAATAACACCTGGGTCGGGTATCGGTTTTAGATTTTTGATATATATAATTTTGATAACTATTTCTATTGCGTTTGTAATTTTTTATGCTAGAAATATAAAAAAGTATCCTAAAAAATCTATAGTTTATGATTTAGACCTAGAAACTAAAAAACATATTCAAATGGAGAGTTCTAATATAAAAGACTTTACAGCTAAAGAAATAGGAGTATTAATTATATTTGCAACGGGAATGACAATGATGATATTTGGAGTTTTAAAACTTGGATGGTATATATCTGAAATTGCTATGATCTTTATTGCTATTGGAGTTTTAGCTGGTATTATAGGAGGACTTAATCAAGAGACTATTGCTATTTCATTTATAGAGGGAGCTAAGGATTTAGTATCAGCAGCCCTTGCAATAGCATTAGCACGTGGAATAGTTATAATTGCCCAAAATGGATTTATAATAGATACTATGTTGAATTCAGCAGCAGGATACCTACAAAACTTACCAAAAGTAGTTTTTGTTAACTTAACGTTGTTTCTAGAAGCTGCATTGGCATTTTTAATTCCATCATCATCTGGACTAGCTTCTCTTACAATACCTGTTTTAGCACCACTATCTGATTTAGTTGGAGTATCGGTTCAACTAATAGTTACCGCTTATCAATTTGGTGTAGGACTTACAAATGTTATAACTCCTACATCTGGAGTTTTAATGGGAGCACTAGCTCTTGCAAATATACCTTATTCTAAGTGGTTAAGATTTGTAATGCCACTAATTATAACACTGTTTATTTCATGTATGATATTTTTAACAATAGGACAAATTATAGGAATTAAATAAAATATACTTGCAAAGTATCAAGTTCCTTTGTTATAATATTACTACCGTTAAATAATAATAATAATTTGTTTTGAGGGGCTCTTATCTATTTTTAATAGATAAGGGCTTCTTCTATTTGCGTAGATTTTTTATTTGTATAATTATGTAAAATTATTATAATATATGGGGGTATGTATTGTATAATAGTATTAACATATTAAAGGGGGATAGGAAATAGTGGACAAGCTTATTATAGTTAGAGGTGCTGGAGATATAGCAACTGGAGTTATACATAAACTTAGTAGATGTGGATTTAATGTTTTAGCATTGGAAGTAAAAGATCCTTTGTCTATAAGAAGAAAAGTATGTTTTAGTGAAGCTATTTACGATGGTGAAGTGTGTGTAGATGGAGTTATTTGTAAATTTGTAAATAACAAAGATGAGTTAAAAAAAGCTTTTTTATCAAAAAAAGTTTGTGTAACTATTGATCCTGAGGGTATCTTAATTAATAAATTAAAACCAAAAGTTGTAATAGATGCTATAATTGCAAAAAAAAATTTAGGTACAAATAAAGATATGGCTCCTATTACAATTGGATTAGGTCCTGGATTTGAAGCTGGATATGATGTTGACTTTGTAATAGAAACAATGAGAGGGCACGATTTAGGAAGAATAATAACTAAAGGTTATGCAACTGAAAACACAGGTATTCCAGGAAATATTAATGGCTTTAGTAAGGAAAGAGTAATTTATTCAACTGAAGATGGTATTATAAATAACATTTGTGATATAGGAGATTTAGTTTATAAAAATCAAGTTATTGCTAAAATAGAAAATGGTAAAAATTCAGTTGATGTGTTAGCCACTATGGATGGGATTATAAGAGGTATTATAAGAAATAACAGTAAAATTAAAAAAAATCTTAAAATTGCCGATATAGACCCTAGAAAAAGTGAACTTAAAAATTGCGAAACTATATCTGATAAAGCTAGATGCATAGCTGGAGGAGTTTTAGAGGCTGTTCTTATGAATTGGAGTGATATATAGATGAATGAATATATTTTAAAGAAAGTGTATGAAGATTTAGAATTAGGTAATAGAGTGTGTTTTGTAACTCTTACAGATGTCAAAGGCTCAAGCCCTGGTAAACAAGGCGCTGTAATGGCTGTATTTAAAGATGATTCTGTAATAGGAACTATAGGTGGCGGAATACTAGAAAATGTTGTTATAAATAAATGTAGGGAATGTATTAAAACAGGAGAAGATTTCAATTTTGATTATTCACTTACAGAGGAATCACTAGAAACCACTATGAAATGTGGAGGATATGTAAAAGGTTATATAAAGGTATTTAAACCAAAGCCAAAATTATTAATTATTGGTGGAGGCCATATAGGTCATTCTTTATATAATATATCAAAAGGATTAGATTTTTATTCTATTATAGTAGATGATAGACATGAATTTGCAAATGAAGAGAGATTTCCAGATGCAGAAAAAGTTTACTCAGGTGATATAAGTGAAATTTTAAACAAAATTAACATTGATGACAATACATATATAGTAATTGCTACTAGAGGTTATGAAAAAGATATAGAAGCTTTGAGAGAGGTTATAAACTCCAAAGCAGCTTATATAGGTATGATAGGCAGTCGTAAAAAATGGAAAGCTTTAAAAGAGGAATTAATAAGTGAAGGTGTAGAGAAAAAATTATTAGAATCTATATATGCACCTGTAGGAATTAATATCTCTTCAAGTAGTGTTTCAGAAATAGCTTTTGGAATTATGGCAGAGGTATTACTAGTTAAAAATAATGGTGATCTTTCACATAGAAAAGATAAAAGGTAGTTTGGTTTTATAAAGAGGTGTTGTAATTATGATAGATAGATATAAAAGAGATATTCATAAACTTGTTATATCTTTAGGTAAAGATTTTATTTTAAATATTGATAATTTAAAATTTGTAGTTAAAGAATTAATTAATTTGGGAATAGATGATATTGAATTTGAGCTAAATGACAATATAGATTCAATTGGCTTATGCCACATAATTAATTATATTAATAGTGAGTGTAATGTTAACCATATAGGAATAGTTACAGATGGATTTGGAATATATAGTAAAATTAGTGAGCTTAAATCGTATGGACTTACAAATATAAGTGTTAGACTAGAATCCTTAAAGCAATATAAATATAAAAAGTTAAATCACAATATAAATATAAATGAAGTATTAGATCTTATTAATAAATGTATAAGCTTTAAACTAAATACAAAAATAATTTGTACTCTTATAAATGATTTTAACACTGATGAAGTTTTTGATTTTATTAACTTAACAAAATATTTGCCAGTAGAGGTTTCTTTTTCTGAACTTGTTCCAGATCCTAACTGTATGAGCTTCTTTAACAAAGGATATATAAATGTTAAAGAAGTTTTAGAAAGCATAAAAGAGATACATAAATTAAATTATGTAAACGGAAGAATGGATTATTATAAGTTAGATGATTCAAAAGGTGTAATAAGTAGAGATACTCATAATGACAAGTGTAGTATATGCTTAAAGTGTAATGAAATATTTTTAGATGAAAATGGATATATAAAAACTTGTATAAACTCTAATACAATTGTAGATACAAAGCCTTATATAAATAAACCATTAATGTTTAAAGAAATAATAAAACAATCTATATATGAAAAACCAAAAAATGATTAAATATAAAAAAGCTATATCTATTTAGATATAGCTTTTTTATATTTAAAATTAAAGTTTAAAATTGACTCTATCATATCTTCCCTAATACTTTCTCCTAAATCAATAGTTTTAATTTTAGGATTTTCTATATGATCATAAACAGGGTCTAAAAATTCAACTTCTACATTGGTAGATTTAATCTTACCTACTGGTTCATATCCATGGTAAGTTTCTTTTGAATTTTTTATAACAATCGGTACGATTGGACATTTAGCTTTATATGCTATTTTTAATGCCCCACTTTTAAATTCTGATATTATAGAATGATCATCTTTTACCCATGTTAAATCTCCTTCAGGAAAGATTGCCATGCTTTGACCGTTTATTATATTATTAGAAGCTTCTATAATACTTTTTAAACCTTGTCTATTGTCGTGTCTATTTATATATACACATTTTATTATAGCGGCCCATTTAGAAACTATAGGTATGTTTTTCCATACTGGTTCATCAGCTATTACACAACCTACAGGTCTATTTACACTAGATATTAATATATAACTATCTAGCATACTGGAATGATTAACAACAAATAGCACAGGTTCTTTTGGAATTTTTTCCTCGCCAATTATACGAACATCTATATTAACTAATTTTAAAGAGTTTTTAGCTTGTTTTTGTAAAAAAGAAAATTTATTTTCCATTGTGAATTTATCAGGAAACTTTGAAAACTTCTTTAATTTAAAAATAGATAATAAGAAACCTATAATTTGAAAGGTTGCAAATTTAATGTAATTAAACAATTTGATATATCTCCTCTTCATGCATGTTAAAATATTTAATTTAGATTAATTCAATACTAGAAAGATTTTATCATAAAATGAAATTTAATTAAAGAGGAATATGAAATGATAGTTAGTTGAATAAAAAAGGAACTATATTGATATAGTTCCTTTTTTTATGTATATTATGCAGTTTGATCTTCCTTGTTATCTTGTCCATGTCTGTTGTATTTTTTATTATACACAACTATTAGAAGTACAGATGATAGGACATAAATAACAGCTGTTATATAATAAGCTTTTGAATATCCACCTGGTATTTTAAATAAGAATAATTTTGTAAATTGACCTGCTATTATAGATGTAACACCTCCTGCTACAAATATAAGTGAATTATATGCAGGTCTAGAGTTTTTCGAAACAAACTCCATTGGGAGAGAGTTCATTATAGGATTTGCACAGTTCATAAATCCTGATCTAAAGAATAGACCAGCTCCAACGGCTAAAACCATTCCAGATCCAAATACTGTACCATTTGCAATTATCAACATAAATGGTATAGATAAAAGTGCTAATCCACCTAAAGCAATAACATTTCCTAGTTTTTTTACAACCCATGGTGATATTAATAAGAATAAAACCATTGCAAAGTATTGATAAGATACAAGTTGAGAAGTTGTAGCTCTTGATATACCTAGTTCATTATTTAAGAATACTGAGAAGTAAGGGCAAATTAATGATGCTCCAAATCTTATCATAGCATAGTATACAAGCCATAGTACAACATACTTGTTTTTAAATATTGACCAATCAAAAGATTTTTTCTCTTTACTAGTAGTTTCTTCGCAGTAATCTTCTTTTTTCTCTTTTATAAATAAAAGAGGTATAAGCGAAAGTGCTGCAATTACGACAAACATAAGTAATACGTCTCTTTGAGCTAATATAAATTCATGTAATTGGTGAGAAGTCATTCCTTTAATATTTTCAGTTATTGCACTTGCTTGAGAGTTAGATATTTTTAATCTACTTGCAAATCTAGATACTGCAATAGTTCCTCCAAACCAAGTTGCCAATACCATACCTATAACATTTATATACAATGCTCTAGAAAAAACTTTAGTTCTTTCTTTCTCAGTAGTATAAGCTGTAAGATAAGGTGGTAGCACAACATCAAATAATGCAACACCTACAAGTATTGCTAGTGTAGCAACAGGGTAAATAAAACTTACATCCACAAATGATATAGCTATTAATGCAGCTATAGTCATTATAGGCCCTGTAATTATAAGCTTTTTGTATCCAAGCTTTGGTGCTAAAATTAAAATTGCGGCACATACGAAATTACTCATCCCCATAAAAGAGGAGAAAGAACTTGCTGTAGAGATATTAACTTGCTGTAAAAAAGTTACTAAGACGTCAAAAGCAACTCCACTCATAAGTCCCATAAAGGCATAGCTGACAATAAAGGCCCAACTATTAAAGTTAAATCTTTTTAGTTCTTTTTGATCCATAAAATACCATCCCATTTCATATAAAATTTTTATTAGGAATAACTCTTTTAGGAAAACATTTCCTAGTCAAGATAATTGTATATTATATTGGGAAAATTTCAATATATTTGGAAATTTATGGAATATATTGTAAATTCTATAAATTCACTAAAATAGTTAGATTTCATACTTAAAATTCAAAATTTAAGAATTAACATGATATGTGTATAGATTGAATTTTTAAGCACTTATACAAATGTAAATTTATGTTAAAAATATATTAAATATCTTTAAAACTTTAATATATTTTTCAAAAAACTTTATTTAAAACTGAATTTAATTTTCGAAATTTTATCTACAACGAAAACATTTAGTTATACACTTTATTTTAATTTCTTTTATTAAAATAATCTCAATTTAAATAAAGTTAATATATTTCTTCGAATAATAGCATATTATTAAAGTAATTAGATATAATTCAATACTTAGGATGTTAAAAATATGTATCAAGGGGGAATTATAAGGTGAGAAGTAAAGCTGTAAATTTAATTGATGATAGGCTTTTTAAAGTTAAAATACTATCTAGTGGTGGAAATAATATAAATTTAAAATTTCCTGTTGAGTTTGTGAAAAGAATGGTGAAAATAAATGGGCTTAAATGGCTTAATTTAAAAACAGATGTCTTAGATACTGATAACTTAGCAAAAACGGTTATGCAAGCTTTAGATTATAATTTAACTGGTAATATAGTTAATATAAAAACTAAAAATAATGATTTAATAAAAATAAATATAGATTAAGTTTAAATTTCGATGAATTTAATATATAGGCTTGAATAAATATGATTTTTTTTATACTATATTAATAACTTTAAATTAATATCGAAAGGAACTTGTTATGAAAAGCTTTAAAATACGATTAACTAGAGATACTTTTAGTTTTAGGTTTAAACAATATGAGGGCACATATTTTTTTGGAGAGTTAAATGAAGAAACTCAAATTGTTAAGTATAAGATAACAAAAGATGAAGAAGGATTAGAGTTAAAAGAATTTGGAAACACACACATAAAAGAGGACTTATTATATATTCCTCAAGTGGACGCTTACATAGATCTAAATAGTATAAAATAAAAATCGCCACCGATATATGCGAATCGGTGGCGATTTTTATTTTATAGATGTTAGTAACAGTTTCTTTGAAATCATAATAAGATATATAAACGCCTAATGTAGAATTAAGGTTATTTAAGTAAATAGATAATATAAATTTACAAGAGGAGAATGGTGAATATATGAAAAAAGTTTATATAGATTTAGGTCATGGTGGAAATGATAGTGGTGCTATAGGAGTTAATAACATACTTGAGAAAGATATAGTACTTAGTATAGGAAAAAAACTTGAGCAAAAACTTAAAAACTGTGATTTAGATATTAAAATGTCTAGAAGCAATGATACTTTTAAAACCCTTGAGTATAGATCTAGTGAAGCGAATAAATGGGGAGCTGATTGTTTTGTGTCATTGCACTGTAATTCATTTAATAAATTAGCAAAAGGTATAGAAACATATTGTTATAAGTTAAAATATAGAAAACTAGCAGATGATATACACGAAGAATTAGTAAAGGCTCATTTATATACAGAAAATAGAGGCGTAAAAGAAGGTAATTTTCATGTAGTTAGAGAAACAAAAATGGCTGCAGCTTTAATAGAGTTAGCATTTATAGACAATGTTGAAGATATAGATCTGTTGTTAAATAAACAAGATGAATTTGCAACAGCAATAGCTAAAGGCATATGCAAATTTTTAGGAATTGAGTTTAAGTATGATAATAGCTCAAATAAAGAACAGTTATGGGCAGTATGTGTAGGTGCTTTCAAAGAAAGAGAAAACGCAGATAGAGTATTAAAAGAAGCTATAGATAAGGGATTTAAAGATGCTTATATAATTCCTAGGTAATCTAAAAACTACCACTGTAAAAAATACAGTGGTAGTTTATGTATAAAATATTATATTAAAATAATAACTTTATATAATATTAGTAGACAAAGTCCTATTAAAGCAATTTTAAACACTATATTTCCAATAAGCTTTATACTTTTTATAGCTATACCTGCAATAACTATAAAAACTAGCAATTTAAATAACATATCTAAATCCATACTATTATCCTCCTATTCATATAAGAATTATATAAATTTTAGCAGAATATAAGAATATATGCAATTTATATAAAATATAGAGATATAATATATAATATTAGATATATATTGTATAATGATATATTATGGTAAAATATGTATAATATAATACAAAAGGTAGGTAGGGAATTGTTTATGAATAAAATTAAATTTTCAATAAAAAAAATAAAAGATATCCCAACTGATCCTAAGATAATGTATGCTAAAGCTAGCCTTTACATTAAATTAGGGAAGATTGATGATGCTATAGAGCTATTAACTCAAGCTTCAATAAATCACTATGACAAGGCTCAATATACGTTAGCCAAGTTATATCAGTCTGAGGGTAATATAGAAGAATGTGAAAAATGGCTTAAACTTGCATTTAAAAGTGGAGTTGAAGAAGCTGCTTATGATTTAGGAAGTATCTATTATAGTTTAGAAGCATATGAATATGCTATATATTGGTATGAAAAGATAGCATTACTAGGGCATTTGAAAGCTCAAAATAACTTAGGGGTAATTTATTTTAAGTTAAGAGACTACGAAAATTCTATAAGGTGGTTAAAGGAAGCTAGTGAGGGTAAACTCTCTGATGCTCTTTTCAATCTAGGTATTTTATATAGATATGCAAATGATGTTCAAAATGCAATAGATTGCTTTAAAAGAGGTTCTATTTTAGGAAATAATCATGCAAAATATAATTTAGCTATGATATATCAAGAAAATGGGGACTTTAAAGATGCTATTTCAAACTATAAACAATTGTCTAAATTAGGATACGAAAAAGCTTGCTATAATTTAGGTCTTTTATTTGAATCAGATCAAAATTATGAAGAAGCTAAAATTTATTACAAAAAAGCTGCTGAAAAAGGTAATGAAAAATGCAGTTTTAGGTTAGCTTACATATATGACGAGCAAGAAGACTATGAAGAAGCTAAGTTTTACTATAAAATTGCTTATGATAAAAACAATATATTATCTAGCTATAAACTAGGCAATATATATAATAAAGAAAATGATTTAAACACAGCTAAAATGTATTATAAAGAAGCTTCTGACAAAGACATAATACAAGCTACCAATAATTTAGCTGGTCTTTTATTTGAAGAGAAATTGTATGAGGAAGCTATTCCTCTGTATAAAAAATGTATAGATTATGGATTTAGAGAATCAGTAGAAAATCTAGGAGATCTTTATAAACAAATAAATGATACAGATTCTGCAATTGACTATTACAAACAGATAGAAGATTTAACATCTGTTCAAGTCAAACTTGGTAATATATATGAACAATTAAAAAACTTTGATTTAGCAATTAAGTATTATCTAAAAGCAGCTGAAAATAATGATCTAGAAGCAATTTATAGATTAGGGATTATTTATGAAGAATTAGATGATTATGATAAAGCGATAAGTTTTTATGAAAAAGCTGTTGAAAAGGATCACTTAAATTCTAGGATTCATTTAGGGAAAATTTTATTTGAGAAAGAAGAATATGAGCTTTCTAAAAAGTTATTTGAAGTTCCCGCAAATGAGGATAATGGGTACTCACAACATATGTTAGGTATAATATATAGTATTTATTATAAAGATTATGTAAGTGCTAAGTATTGGTATGAAAAAACAAGAGAAAAAGGGTGTATAGAATCTATATTTAATTTAGGTCAATTGAGTCTAAAATTAAATGAAGATAGTGAAGCTGAAAAATATTTTAAAGAAGGAAGCAAGTTAGGTAATAAGAAATGTGAATATATGCTAGCTAGCCTATATTATAAAAAGAGCTTTGAAGCTTATGAAAGTTTAGCAAAAGAAAATTATGATAATAGTGAAGAAGTGTTTAAAAAACTTCCAAAGTTAATTTTGAATTTTGATCAAATACTCATAGCGCCTTTTGAAACTATTAATCCTAATGAAGAAGAGGATATGTATGTGCCTAAGTATTTATTATATACAGATGAAAAAATAGATAATCTATATGAAAATGAGTTAAATCATATGATTGTAGATGGGCATTTGGAGTTTAATATAGAAAATATAACTAAATAATAGAAAAAATGGATAAAAAAGCATGTGCGAACAAACGTTCGAGGAGCTAATTTTATCCATTTTTTATGTTAAAACACATATTTTTTATAATTTACTTAAAAAAATTAATAAAATTTGATAAAAACCCTGTATGCTCGTTAAATATGTTAATACCTATACCTATTAATATAATACCACCTATAATTTCGGCATAATTTTTTAATATTGGACCTATTTGCTTTCCTATCAAAACACCTATAAAACACACTATAAAAGTTATTATAGCTATAGCGCTTACAACTGGGACTATAGATATATTTAAAAATGCAAAACTAACGCCAACGGCAAGTGCATCTATACTAGTAGCAACAGACAATACTATTAAATCTTTTGTTTTTATATCATTCTCATTAAAGTTATTTTGAGTATTATCTTGAGCGATATCTAAAGCAACTTCATCCTCATCTTCACCTTTAATAGATTCATATATCATTTTTATACCTAAGAATGATAGTAATATTAATGCAATCCAATGATCAAAAGCTTTTATGTATCCTTCGAAGCTAATTCCTAGCGCCCATCCAATTAGAGGCATTCCTCCTTGAAATAAACCAAAGAAAAAAGCTATTTTAAAAGCTAACTTTGTGGTTATATTTTTAATTGTCATTCCTTTAGTTATAGATACCGCAAATGCATCCATAGATAAAGCAATTGACGTTAATAAAATTGATATTAAACTCATAATTATTATTCCTCCTTAACTTTTTATAATATGCACAAAAAAAACGAGACTTATACACGAAAATAATCGTGTATGAGTCTCGCTATTTAAGACTAGACCAGACTTTATAGTCATTATGTTGATCTAATCACACTTTACGTGCTAGCTACTCCCTCAACAAGAGAATAGAAAGTTTATTCAATTCTTTTATAATTTTACATAATATGTAAGTATAAGTCAATTAAAACTTTATAACTGGCTTAGGTGAATCAATTTATCTCTATTAATTATAGTTATTTTACCTCTTTGAGATGTGATTATATCTTTGTTTTTAAAATCTGTAAGTAGTCTAGTTATTACTTCACGGCTAGTTCCTAACTCCTGAGCAATTTTTTCTTGTGTTAAATATAAATAATCACTATTATTAGTTCTTTTAGAAATATCTAATAGATACTTAGAAACTCTTACATCCATACGTTTAAAAGCTATTTCTTCCAATAAATTTATCACTTCTGTATATTTAGTAAATAAATTTGAAACCATATACTTTTGAAAATCTAGAGTATTATATATATAC
>NZ_JAWDJM010000072.1:0-4050 GCF_032465715.1 Paraclostridium sp. MRS3W1
ATTAAAACCTAATTTAAGAATCCAAAAGACCAACTGACGTTTTATTTCAGATTGGAGTTGTTTTTTACTCCAATCTGAAATAAATAAGGATGGCGGTAGTGGGGTTTTGGGGAATGCCCCAAGGTCTTAAAATCATAGGTCGCATATATGCTCCCAAAAGCTTATAACAGATACACAGAAGAGAACAGATTAAAAATATAGTATTTTCAGTAGTTTTAAGATTTAATAGTTATCATACTGTGATACCTATTGGTATCATAGCTTATGATACCAATACGAAACTTTTTGAAAAATAATGATACTTGCGGAATCATTATTGAGTATAGTATAATGATAACAGAGGTATCAAAAAAGATAACTATAAGTATCACAGTATGATAACTAAGGGGGAATTAAGATGGAAAAAAATAATAATTTTGTGCAAATGTATAGGGATCATATGCCTGAACTTAGATGGTTAATGAAAAAAAGTGGAATTGCAAGTAGTATATTAAATTTTATAATGGAACATATGGACTATCATAATGCTTTATGCTGCTCATATGCAGTTTTTATGGATTATTTTGAAATAAGTAAACCAACAGTTTCAAGGGCAATAAAATTATTAAAAGATAATGGATTTATAGATGTTTTAAAGAGTGGAACATCTAACGTGTACATAGTAAATCATGAAGTAGCTTGGACTTCATATGGGGAAGATAAAAAGATGTGTAAATTTAATGGAAATATTATAGTGACTCAAAAAGAAAATAAAGACTATTTTTATAGAAATCAATTTGATAAATTTAAAGAATTGAGAGAAAGAGAAAACATAAAAACAGATAAACAGAAATTCAAAGAAGAAGAACCAATAAAAAAAGTGCTATAGCTGTTTAAAGCTATAGCACTTTTTTTATTGGTTCATTTATTGGTTCAAATGGTTCACATTATATCTGGTATAAATATAGCGAATTTAAGTTTAAAAGTCAATTTAGTAAATATTTAAATAAGGTAGAGGACGACATAATTATAATATTAAAAGGATTTTTGTCTAATAGTGCAGAATATTTTAAAAAAATAATATATTTGGAGGAATATTTATGAGTTTTAAAAAAAGAGCTACTAAAAGTATTTCACTAGCATTAATAGGAGTCATTGCTAGTCTCCCATTATTAACAACAACTGCAAACGCACAAACTAACAATACTAACAATATTGATACATATCATACAAGTGAAAAATCAACAGAGCCTTACACAGAGTCTTACACTGATGAAAATCTAGGAGTTATATATGATAAAGTTGTAGATGGTAATAAAACTACAATGACAATTAAATCATTAGATGGAAACGTTCTAAATGTACTAGAAGATATAGACAATGAAACATATATAGATGGGAAAAAGATTTCTATTATTAGTAGTGAGAGTTATGAAAGTAATGATAATAGTTTAGAAAAATTTGAAATTAATACTAGTAGAGCCGCAGTTAAATGGGGAAAATGGCAATATAATACAATGTATATAAACACAGGTGGATTAGGTACAGCTAGTATAGCTGGTTTGATTGCATTAAAAGCAGGATGGACTCCTGTTGGTGCCGCTGCTGTGATTGCTGCCGCAGTTGCAGGTAAATATGATAAACTTAAAATAAGTTATAAAATAAGATATGGTTCAGATGGTAGATATAATCATTATGAGAGGGTAACAACATTTTATGGAGATGGTAAATTCATTAAATCAGTCTCAGATAAAGGTAAAAGATATTAATTTCGAAAGGAATATCCATAGATGAAATATTTAATCGATAATAATGAATTACTTTTTCATTTTATAGCATATATTTCCACAATTATGATTTTACCAATTATTTTTAAAAATAAATTATTATCAAAGAAAACAAAATTTTGTTTTTCATTTATTTTGATAATTTTAAATTTATTTACCATGATATATTTTAACGGGCTTGATAAAGTTACATATACTTATTTTGTTATACTAATTATAACTGGAATATATATTTTATATGAAAGAAATAAAAATTGTAAAAATTAGAATTTTAGAAGATGTAGGTAGCCTTTTGTAAAAACAAATGTACCTACATCTTTTTTAGATTAAAATATGTTTAGATTTAAATATGGAGTATCTCGCCTATACTCTCTTTCAAGAGCATTTATATCAAATACCCAAGTAGTACCAAACTTTATACAGTCTTCACCTTCAATAAACTTTTTGTTTTTTATATTTCTTCTCAATGTAGATTCATCTTTGTTAAATTTAATTGATGCATCTTTTAAAGAAATTAATCCTTCGAATTTAGGGTTCATAGCTCTACCACCTTTTAGAAAAAATTGCACGTTTGCGTGTAGGAATGTAAGTATAATTACACATTAATGCTCGCTTGAGTGTATTTTAATCATAACTCTAAATTATAATCTTTATTTTTTGTTTTTTTCATTTTTTCAATCTGAAGCTTATTTTTGAATTTTTCTTTTTCCTTAAACTTTTCAAAATTGATTTCAATTCCATTTTCCCTTATAAACTTTTTTAAATAACCTAACTCATTTTTATATAAATCTAATTCTTTTTTGTGTGATTGTTTCATTTTATGAACACAATTATTTTTTTCATAAATTTCACTTTGCCATTTTCTATAATACTCTTCACTTTGTTTTTTATAGGTATCTTTTAATTTTTCCTGAGACTCCAGCTGATTACTTACAGTTGCATATAAATTATGTTGTTCATATGCTTTAATTGCAGATTTTCTCAACTTTTCAAAATCAGATTTTTTAATTTTAATGTGTTCTGAATCCTTTTTAAATAAAGTTGATGCATCCTCACATTGGATAGCATTAATCTGTAATATATCTAATGAATTTTTATATAGAATTTGAGTTACTGTTTGATACTCTTCTCTTTTATCTTCAAGATATCTATTTATTTCATTTAATTCCTTAAGAGAGTTCTTTTTTAAAGTTTGAATTTTAATATTCTTAGAGTTAGTTTCTTTGGATGAAACACCTCTGTCTAAATCGAAATTTTTGTTTGTTAAGTAGCTAAAGAACTTATCTTGAAGCTGTGTAAGCTTTTTCTTTCCATCTAACCATTCTTTAGCACTAAGTCGACCATCAGAAGTTATAGGAGTAAAACCTAAATGCATATGAGGAGTAGTTTCATCCATATGTACATTTGCATAAATTATATTTTCTTTTCCAAATTCACTTTTAATAAATTCATAAGATTCTTTAAAAAATCTTTTAGTTTCATCAGATCCTATTGTTTTAAAAAATTCTGAATCAGATGTTATAAGACATTCAACATTCAAAACAGCATCTTTTCTTATTGCTTTTGTTCCTGTATATCTTTCTTTTATTTTTTTGTTTATTTCGTCTATGTAAACTATATTGTAATTATTATGCAAATCATAATTTAAATTAGTTTTATTGAAATTTATATCTTTGTTAGAGTAATTCTTGTTTTCTCGTTGATTATGCCTTTGGCATTTGTTAATTACAGTTGATTTCATCTTTTGAGTTCTAAGGATTGCATAGCTCATAAATTTCACTCCTCATATCTAAATAAATTGGTGCTATTTTTGGTGTCAAAGTGGTTCAAAAATGGCACCAAAATGCTTCATATTGATTAAAAATCTATATGAAGTGTAACATACTACTCTTTACGATGTAAAGAAGCATGCCATTGCATGGAGCAGGGCGTAGCCCTCTGCTTCGCATTCACCCACACCCCCTTTGAAAAGGGTGTTGACCCCTAAATTAAGAATGGGGTTTCACCCCAAACCCCACACTTGCCGTTAGGCAAGCCCCTACTATGTAGGAGCAGCACAAAAGTGTTAGGCTTTCATTCCATCAAGAGCCTTTCTCGGCATATTCTCCTTCTCTACGTTCAGTCCGATATTCCAAGATACTCTTGACTGCATTCTCAGCCTCTAGGAGCCTATTAGAATGTTTTCTAAGTGATAAAAAGTCTATTTGTATTGCTTAAGTAAAATAAATGATTAAAACCTAATTTAAGAATCCAAAAGACCAACTGACGTTTTATTTCAGATTGG
>NZ_JAWDJM010000073.1:0-24362 GCF_032465715.1 Paraclostridium sp. MRS3W1
ATATATATTGGATTTTAATAGCTATAGTTGCTAGTACCCCTATATATCCATATCTGAAACAATATATAGGACAAAGTAGAATAAAACCATTTGGACAAGTTGTAGAAGTTTTATTAAATGTAGCGATAATGATTTGTTGTACTTCAATGTTAATAGCAAGCAGCTACAATCCATTTTTATATTTTAGGTTTTAGGAGGTCTTATGAGCCGTAAATTAAAAAGACAAGAGAAACGAAAAAATGAATTAAGTAAAATATTAAATAAAATAAATATATTTATATTTTTGGCAACCTTGATAATGTTTTCTGTTTTATCAGTAATTATGCCAAAAAAGACAGTATCAGAAATAGAAAAAAGAGAATTAGCAAAATTTCCTAAGTATACAAAAGAATCACTATTCTCTGGAGACTACTTTAAAGGAATTGAAAATTTTTATAATGACACATTTCCATTTAGAGATAAATTTTTACAGATATCTTCTCACATAAATGAATCAAAGGGAATAAGACAAGGTGAAGATGAAATAAAATTATACAAATAGAGAGGTAATAAAATGAATAAAAAAATAAAACCATCAACAAGAAAAATATTAGCAATGTGTTTAGTGCTTATTATGGGGAGTCAAGTTGTAGCTTGCTCAAATAAAGACGCTGAAAATTCTAATGCAGCAGATACTAATTCTGAACAAAAAGTAGATACATCACAAAATAATAAAACTGATAGTAATGCAACTGCTGAAAAATCAGGATCAGTTATTACTATAGGAAATAAGGCCTTTGAGATTTTTAATGAAAATAAAGCTGGAGAAAAAGAATATTCTCAAATTATATCTGAACATAAAAAAGCATTGGGAAAAGATGTACAAGTTTATAATATGGTAGTCCCAACTCATGTTGAATTTGGACTACCTGAAAAATATAAAGACATGTCAAAATCAGAAAAAGATTCTATAGACAGTATATATAAAAATATGGACAAAGATGTAAAGACTGTAGATGCTTATGATAACTTGAAAAAACATAAAGATGAGTATATATACTTTAACACTGATCATCACTGGACTTCATTAGGTGCATACTATGCATATCAATCATTTGCAAAAGAAGCAGGATTTAAACCTGCAGAACTATCGAATTATGACAAATACACTAAAGAAGGCTTTTTAGGAACATTATATGCACAAACACAAGATAGCAAGATTAAAAACAATCCAGATAAAGTGGATTATTATAAAATTCCTTGTGATTATAGTGTTTATAGATATGAAAAAGAAAACCCTAATAAACCTCTTAAAACGACTTTATATGCAGATTATGCTAAAGGGTCTAATGCTTACTCAGTTTTCCTACATGGAGATTTTCCAAGAATAGATATAAAAAATAAAGATGCTAAAAATAATAAAAAATTGGTTGTAGTAAAAGAATCTTATGGGAATGCATTTGTTCCATTTTTAATACCTCATTATAAAGAAGTAATAGTTATAGACTCAAGACATTATAAGGAGAGCTTAGAAAAATTAGTAAAAGAAAATAATGCAAATGAAGTTTTATTTATAAATAATGCGTTTGCTGCAAACACACAAAAAATAGTTAATACTATAAAAGATTTAAATAAATAATAAAAAAGGGATGTATTAATACATTCCTTTTTTATTATTTATTATATACTAACGCATATAAATTATTAGTATAGTATTTATTGAAAAAGTAGGAGGGATGTTGTGATAAATAAAAATGTAGAAGAATGTGCGAAAGTAAGAAAGTCTATTATGATACCTATGACGCTAATATTTATTTTTGTTATTACAATAGGGGTTATTAAACCAAATATGCTGTATAACATTGAAAATAATATAGTAACATGGGCTACTAAAAGCTTTGGATGGTTATTTCAATTATCTGCTGTATTTTTTTTGTTTATATGTTTATGGATTATGTTTTCAAAATATGGATCTATAAAATTAGGGGGAAAGGATGCACAACCAACTATGAGCTATTGGAATTGGTTTTGTATATCATTAACGGCGGGTATAGGGACGGGGATATTATTTTGGGGAATAGCAGAGCCCATAACCCATTTTATGAATCCTCCAGAATCTATGGGTATAATTCCAGGAAGTGAGTCTGCAGCTATGTTTGCAATGAACACATCTTTTACACACTGGACGTTTTACCCGTATTCAATGTATGCAATATCAGGAGTATGTATAGCTTTTGCAATATATAATATGAAATTACCATGTAGAGTAAGTTCTGTACTATACCCATTATTCAATAAAAAGGTAAATTATAAATTAGAGTCTTTAATTGATAATATATGTTTGTTTGCTATGGCAGGTGGAGTAGCTGCTATATTGGGAGTCGGAACTATGCAAATTAGTAAAGGATTAAATATAATACTTGGAGTTCCTAACAATAAATTTACGTGGATTATTATTGTGACGATAATAGTTATAACATATATAATATCTAGCATAACTGGAATAGATAAAGGAATCAAATGGATATCAGATAAAAATACAAAGTTATTTATAGTACTTATGGTTTTTATATTTGTATTAGGACCGACTTCATTTATATTATCTCTAGGGACACAATCTTTAGGCAATTTTGCAAGTAATTTCTTGCAAATATCAACTTACTTAAGTCCTATTGATGGATCTGATTGGCCTAGATGGTGGCCTATATATTACTGGGCTATATGGCTAGCATACGCGCCTTTAAATGGAATGTTTTTTGCAATGATAAGTAAAGGAAGAACTATACGAGAATTTATGGTAATGAATTTAATAATACCAGCATTATTTGGTATGATATGGTTTATTATATTTGGAGGAGCGGCTATACACCAAGAGCTTTCATATGGAGATTTGTGGTCATCCATACAAAGTTCAGGAATGGAAGTATCACTATTCGCTTTCTTAACAAAATATCCTTTTGTAAAAATACTATCTATATTTTTTATATTAGCTATATTTATTTCAATAGTTACAATGTGCGATTCTGTTACAACAACTATAACAAGACTATCAATAAAATCAGATAAGAATGAAAAAACTAAGACTTCCTACAAAATAAATATATTTTGGGGAGTATTAATGGCTTCTATGGCCATTGTAAACCTAATTTGTGCAGGAGGTAAAATTAGTGGTATAGATGCAACTAAACAAATCGCAACTGTTGCAGGTTTTCCAATATTATTCTTTATGATAGCATTAGCATTTTGTCTAGTAAAAATGTTAGTTAATCACAAGTTATATGATAGGACTGATGAATATAAGGATGAAGCTTATATTGTAAAAACTACAACGCATGAAGTTGAAGACATAACTACAACAGAAGTAGATGCAATGTCGTGTGGGCTTTCACGTAATAATTCGATTTTGGATAATAAGAAAAGTGATGAGTGTAAATAGTAAAAATGCGGTATATAAAATTATACCGCATTTTTGACTACAATTATTTACTTTCTTTACGTAGTTTTGAAAATTCAGCTACAGCTGTAAATAAAACATCAGTAGATGAATTTATAGCTGTTTCACAAGAATCTTGAATTACACCAACTATAAATCCTACTCCTACGACTTGCATTGCTATGTCATTTGGGATACCAAATAAGCTACATGCAAGAGGTACTAATAAAAGCGAACCGCCAGCTACTCCTGAAGCTCCACAAGCGCTTATAGCAGATAATAAACTAAGTAACAAAGCCATAATAATATTTACTTCTATTCCAAGAGTATGAACTGCTGCAAGCGTTAATATAGAAATTGTAATTGCAGCTCCACCCATATTAATAGTGGCTCCAAGTGGTATAGATACTGAATAAGTATCTTTATCTAAATTTAAATCTTTACATAATTGCATATTAACAGGTATATTTGCAGCTGAACTACGAGTGAAAAATGCTGTAAGTCCACTGTTTTTTAAACATTTAAAAACAAGTGGATAAGGGTTTTTACGAATTCCAATAAAAGCTATAAGTGGATTTACTACAAGTGCTATAAAAAGCATACAACCTACTAATAACATAATTAACTGTCCATAGCTAAGCAATGACTCTATTCCTTGAGTAGATATACTATCAAATACTAGCCCCATAATTCCAAGAGGAGCAAAATTAATTATCCATTTTACCACTTGAGATAGTGCATCAGAGACATTTGAAATCATTGTTTTAGTAGATGAAGAAGCGTTTTTAAGTGCAAGACCTATAATTAAAGCCCAAGATAAAATACCTATATAATTAGCATTGTAAAGTGCCATTACAGGATTATCAACAACGTTCATAAGGAGTGCCTTTAAAACCTCTACAACTCCACCGGGAGGAGCCATCTTACTAACGCCAGAACCAAGAGTTAGCGTTATAGGGAATAAAAAACTTGCGATAACAGCAACCAACCCTGCTAAAAATGTGCCTAAAAGATAAAGAAATATTATTGATTTCATATTAGTTTGCTGACCTTGCTTGTGTTGACAAATCGCGGATATGACTAAGAAAAATACAAGAATCGGAGCGACTGATTTTAGAGCTCCAACGAATAATGATCCGAAAATAACTATTGGCTTAGCTACATTAGGTATAGTTAATGCTAGTAATATACCTATAATCAAACCAATTAGAATTCTTTTAACCAAACTAATTTTGTTCCACTTATTAAGAAAATTTTTCATCGTACCTCCTATTTAAAGAAATATTTTGATGCTTAAATAGTTAAGTTATCTCTAGTTAATATTATTAAAAAAATATAAAGCGTATGTTTGAATTTTGAGAAAATTTAAAAAATAAATAAAAAGATTATGTATAAATATATCTATATGATAGACTTATACATATAAAATCAAATAATAATTTTTAGGGGAGAGGGATAAAGTTATGATAGAAATTGCTATAAATAATAAAGTAGATTTATTAATACATAATAATGAAAAAATAAAAGAAGTAAAAGGTTCTTGGCAAATGGGAATGATGCAACAAAGTTGCATATTATCATCTACAATAAAAAATGAGCATATAATACCATATAAAGTTGAAGAAAGTATAGAGGTGATTAAAAATAATACCGGAATATTTTCAAATTTTAGAGGCCATAGTTTGTTTTATTTATCAAATTTATTATCAAATAAAGAAAACAAAGAAAAATCATTTAATTCAATATTAAATACTTATAATAAGTTAAAAGAAAATAAATTTTTCAATGACACATATCTACCATTTACAGCTATTATAATAGATCAAAATAAAAATAAGGTAGATATAGATACAGCTATTTATAGAACTAAATATGTATATGACTTTATGAAAAATAATCATCCATTTTTGACATCAAGTGACGATTATTGTAGAGCAGCACTTATAGCTATAAACTCAAAAAACTTAGATAGTGATTTAGAATATATGGAAAATTGCTATAAAGTTCTTAACTCAAAAGGGTTCTACAAATCCAATAATCTTCAATCACTTTCACATGTAATGGTTTTTGATAAAAATAAAAACGAAGAAAGTTTAAACAAAGTATTAAGAATAAAAAAACTTTTAGAAACTAATAATTGCAAAATAGATGGATATGGATATCCACTAATAGGAGCTATATCATTATTAGAATGTGACGAAGAAGTTTTAGTTAAACAGATAAAAGATGTATCAGATAAGTTAAAAGATGTAAAAGGTTTTGGGAATTGGTCACTAGGTAAGAACAATAGGAATATAATAAGCGCTGCTATTGTTGCTTCTGCATATGCTGAGTGTTTCAAAGAAGAAGGTAATTTAGACACAATAACTAATAATATATTTTTAGAAATAATTATAGCTATTGAAATTGCTATTATGGTAGCTATGATAGCGGCAGTAAGTGCAGCTTCATCTGCAAACTAAAATTAATTTAGGGGGGAAATATGAAGTTAAATTTATTGGGAATAGATGATCAAATGCAAAAAGAAGTTTTTCAAATTAAACGAGTTTTGGATATAGATTTTGATATAAGTGGAGAAACAGTATATGTATATAAGCTCAATGAAGAAGATGAATTAGATATCGAAGTAGAAAGAGGTATTATAAAATATAAAAATAAACATCATTTATTTAGGGCGATAAGTTTGTATGCACAAAATGAAGGGGATGAAAAATTAAGAATAAAAGAAAAGCAAAAAATTAAATATATAGGACCTATGATAGATGTATCAAGAAACTGCGTTTATAAAGTTGAAAAATTAAAAGATATAATAGTATCCTTATCAATACTAGGTTTTAACCAAATGATGCTATATACAGAAGATACATATGAAATAGAAAACTTACCGCATTTTGGATATTTGAGAGGAAAATATTCCTCTTATGAATTAAAAGAAATAGATGATTTTGCAGATAGTTTAGGTATTGAAGTTATACCATGCATACAGACACTAGCTCATTTAAAACAAACTTTAAAATGGGAATATGCAAAAGATATAAAGGACACAGAGGATGTATTACTTGTAGGGAATAAAAAGACCTATGATTTTATAGAAACTATGATAAAGTCTTTAAGAATGTGCTTTAAAAGCAATAAAATACATATAGGAATGGACGAAGCATTTGATTTAGGTAGAGGTAGATACTTAGATCAAAATGGATACACCCATCACTATAAGATTATGGTAGAACATTTGAAAGAAGTTTGTAGAATATGTGATTTTTATGAATTTAAACCTATGATGTGGGATGACATGTTTTTCAGAACTGGATCACCAAATGGATTTTATTATGATCAAGATGCTGTTATAAGTGAAGAAGTAGTTAATTCTATACCTGAAAACTTGTCATTAGTATACTGGGACTACTATCACAAAGAATCTGATATATACAGAAAGTTTTTTGAAATAAGAAAAGTATTTGATAAAAAGGTAATTTTTGCAGGTGGTATATGGAAATGGTCAGGAATAGTACCATGCTATGATCAAACTTTTAAATCTATGAATGAAGCGATGATAGTTTGTAAAGAAAAAGGAATAGATGAGGTAATCATAACCGCATGGGGAGATGATGGAGACGAAACTCCTATTGATACGATTTTACCTGGATTAATATTATTTTCTCAACATACGTATTCAGACAAAGTAAATATGAAGTGTATAAGTGAAAAATGTAAGTTTATTACTAAATTAAATCTAGAAAATTTCTTTGAGCTTCAGAATCTTGATAAGATAGAAGACGGAGATAGTGAAAATTTAAGATTTGTTAATCCTTCCAAATATTTATTATACCAGGATATTTTATTGGGGGCATTTGATAAACATATAGATAAACTAGTAAAGGATAAAGGTACAAAATTTTTAGAACTACATTATAGTAATTTGTCCGAAAAATTATTAGAAATAGCTGATAAAAATGAAGTATATTATGATATGTACAAATTGTATTCAGACTTAGCTAAAGTTTTATCTATAAAGGCTACGATTGGATTAAAAATAAGAACTTTTTATAAAAACAAAGATAGATATAAGTTAAAACAAATTTGTGAACCAGAGTTGAAAAACTTACTAATTAAAATTGATAATCTTCAAAATTCTTTTAGAAGACTTTGGTATAAAGATTGCAAAGGGCAAGGATTTGAAGTAATAGATATAAGACTTGGAGGAGTAAAATCTAGGGTTGTATCAACATTATATAGATTAGAAAGTTACATAAGAGAAGATATAGATATAATTGAAGAATTAGAAGAGGATCTACTTATGTATAATTGCGTTAACGCTGAAAAATCAAATCAAATAAATTTAAATAGATATAAAGATATAGCAACACAAAATATTATTAGCTGGTAGAATGTAAAAGGTGATACTTTTTTAGTAAAATAAGTATCACCTTTAATTAATTTTAATTAAAACCATATTTTGAGATATAAGTTTCTAAGTATCTATTAACTACGAATACTTGAGAGGCCTTATATCCAGACTTATAGAGTTCTTCCATAGTCTCTTTTGGAAGATTAAAGTCTGTTGCAGAAACATTTAATGTAGGAATATTTATGATTCTCAAGGAGTCTTTTTCTTTAAAATAGACATCTTCATTTGTATATAGTGAAGTTTTTACAATGTCTAGTAAGTAATGAATTGGATTTTTAGACTCATGAATTTCTTGATTTGTATCTTCAGATAAGTTAAGACCAATTGTTGGATACTTAGAATTACAGTTTGTGTCGAATATCCATATAGGAAAATTACTAAGCAGTCCTCCATCTACTACAAAGCATGATTTATTATCATACTTTAATTCAACTGGATAAAAATAAAGGGGTATGCTTACGCTCATTCTAACAGCTTTAGATATTTCAAACTCCATAGGATCTAAACCGTAGTCAACTAAATCATCAGGTAAAACTAGCAACTTTTTTCTAGTTACATCTGAAGCTATCATTTTAAGCCTACTTTCTCCGTTAATAGAAACATCTTTAAACTTGGTCTTTCCTTTTTGTTTAAATTTTTCATGTAAAAAATCTTCTAAGTATTTTCCTGAATAAATCCCTTTATGAAATGTAACACTTAATAAATCTCCTGCAAAGGGAATAAATTGAAAAATGTTTTTGTCTTTAAACTTGGGATAATCTATATCATATAAAATTTCTTCGATTTCAGATGATGTATATCCAACAGACAATAATGAAGCAACTAAAGCTCCAGCTGAAGTACCAGCTAACCTATCCCACTCATAACCGCTATCTTCAAGACATGCTATAGCACCAACTAATGCTATACCTTTCATTCCTCCACCTTTACATACTAAATTTGCTTTCATATATAAACACACCACCGCAATTAAAATTTAATACTCTATATAATATGAAAAGTAATAAAAAAAGTTAAAAGCAGATAAAATAGTTCTTATGTTGTTGCAGGATTGTATTTAATGTGATATTATTATATTAGATAAATTAAATATCGCGGGATGGAGCAGTTGGCAGCTCGTTGGGCTCATAACCCAAAGGTCGCAGGTTCGAGTCCTGCTCCCGCAACCAATTATAAGTAATTTCAAACTCTTATATCACTAGGTATAAGAGTTTTTTTAATATACAAAAAAGAATGCGGAGGACAAGATGGTAAGAAAACAGAATATGGAGCAAGGTTTAAAATACAATAAGATACAAAAATTAAATAAAAATTTTATGTATCAAGATTTAAAGAGAAGTAATTGTTACAATAGTGATTTTTCAGGGTCTAATTTTGACTTTACAAGTTTAAGAGGAGCTCATTTCAAATCTTGTAATTTTTATGGATGCACATTTAAAAATGCAGAGTTAATCGGAAGTAACCTAAAAAAGAGTAAGTTAAAAAAAGCTAAATTTGAAAACACGGTGTTTGATTCAGTAAATTTAGAAGGTGTAGACTTTTCAGGAGCTCAATTTAAAAATACTATATTTTTATCTACAGATTTAAGCAAAGCTGTAAATATTAAATTTAATTCATCAGATGTTAAGATATTTGATGAAATGCCTAAATTAGATGTAAGTGAGAAACTTGAAGACTCAATAAAATTAGCTATGCAAAATGAGTTCGTAAAAAAATCTAGAACATTAGATACAAAAGATGGTGAAATAAATAGTATAAGCATAATGATTCTTTTAGAAAACTTTAAAGAAAAACAATTAATTGATGGGCTATTACTAATATCAGAAAAAATGGACAAGGAATTTTGGACATTAAGCTATATAATAAAAACTTTGCAAACATATAAAGATCAAGGTCTTTTATAATAAATAAAATTGTATTAAATTACACTAAGGAGAATACATGATAAAAAGAGAATTTGAAATAAATGATATTGCTTGTATAGCAAAAAATAGAAGACTTAAAGCTCATATTGATGGAAGTGAAACAAACACTAAAACTATATCTTTAAAGTCGGGGGATAAAGTTAAGATACTGGACTATTATGAGGTTGAAAAATATGGATATTCATATGAAGCGGAATTTAAGAAAGATGGAACTGTGTATATTATAAGAAAGCATTTAAGCCAATCTGACTTAAAACCTAAAAGTCAATTATAAAAAACATAAGTTTTTATTAAGCAGTTAAATGAAAAGAGATTGCCTTATACAGGGAATCTCTTTTTTGATTTTATTAAAAATTTAACATTTACTCTAAGTTTTTAATATATATAGCCGTATATATATAATAGAGGAGGGCGGTATATTATGATAAGGCACAAGAATATAAAAAACATAGTCACATGTTTTACTATCGTTATAGGTATTGGTTTTAATACACTTACAAGTTTTGCACAAAGTTCAAACAGTGAAGAAATAGATAACGGTATAGCAAATTTAAGTTATAATAAAAATGAAGTATTAGCTAGTAATGGGGACAGTATTGAAAATGTAACTCCAAGAGAAGGATTTAAGACCAATAATAAATTTATTGTAG
This sequence comes from Paraclostridium sp. MRS3W1, assembly GCF_032465715.1. Classification (NCBI taxonomy): domain Bacteria; kingdom Bacillati; phylum Bacillota; class Clostridia; order Peptostreptococcales; family Peptostreptococcaceae; genus Paraclostridium; species Paraclostridium sp. MRS3W1. The sequence continues at coordinate 10,396 of NZ_JAWDJM010000073.1, forward strand.
TTGAAAGAAATAAAAAAACATTAACAACATCTCCAGTAGATATATCTATTATAGATTCTGTAACAGATCGTACATATCCAGGAGCTCTGCAACTTGCAGATGATTCTTTTGTAGAAAATAGACCTAATATTTTAATGTGTAAGAGAAAGCCTATTGATATAAGTATTGATTTACCTGGAATGAAAAAAGAAAATACTACTACTGTTCAAAATCCAACATATTCAAATGTATCAGGGGCTGTTGATGAATTAGTATCTAACTGGAGTGATAAAAACTCTCAGACACATACATTACCTGCTAGAACACAATATACAGAATCTATGGTATATAGCAAATCTCAAATTTCTAATGCACTTAATATTAACGCAAAGTTGCTTGATAATTCACTTGGAATAGATTTCAATGCAATATCAAATGGAGAAAAGAAGGTTATGATTGCAGCATATAAACAAATATTTTACACTGTAAGTGCACAACTTCCAAACAATCCTTCTGAATTATTTGACGATAATGTAACTTTTAAAGAATTAGTTAGAAAAGGTGTAAGTAATGAAACCCCACCACTTATGGTGTCTAATGTAGCCTATGGGAGAACTATATATGTAAAACTAGAAACTACATCTAAAAGTAAAGATGTTCAATCTGCTTTTAAAGCATTGATAAAAAATAATAATGTGAGCAACAGTTCTCAATATCAAGATATATATGATAATAGTTCATTTACAGCTGTTGTTTTAGGTGGAGATGCACAAGAACATAATAAAATAATAAGTAAAGATTTTGATGAAATAAGAAATGTTATAAAAAATAATGCTACTTTTAGCTTGAAAAATCCTGCATATCCAATTTCATATACAAGTACTTTCTTAAAAGATAACTCAATTGCTGCAGTACACAATAAGACAGATTATATAGAAACTACAAGCACTGAGTACTCTAAAGGAAAAATTAATTTAGATCACAGTGGAGCATATGTTGCTCAATTTGATGTATCTTGGGATGAAGTATCTTACGATGAAAATGGGAATGAAGTTTTAACTCATAAAATATGGAATGGAAGCAATAGTGATAGAACGGCTCATTTTTCAACAGTAATACCATTAGAAGCTAATTCTAAAAATATAAACATTTTAGCTAGAGAATGTACTGGACTAGCTTGGGAATGGTGGAGAACTGTTATAGATGAACATAATGTTCCTCTATCTAAGAATATAAATGTATCTATTTGGGGAACTACGCTTAGCCCAAGGACTAGTATTGAATTTAATTAAAATATGAACAAAAGCCATTATAGTTGATAAAACTAAATGGCTTTTTATATTATTTTAAATAATAAACATTGCAACTATAGTGGTTACAGTTAAACCTGTCACAACTGGAATTAAATTTCTTTTTGCAAGCTCTAAAGGGCTTACACCACATATAGCAGCAGCAGAAACTACTGCCCAAGGCACCAAACAGCCACCACCAGTCCATATAGCTCCGATTTGACCAAGTGCAGCTAGAGTACTTACATTAGCATTTATAGCTGTTCCAAATACAGAAGCTGTTGATCCAGCTAAAGCCATTCCTGAAAACCCAGAGCCATCAAGACCTGTTATAAATCCTACTATAGTTTCCATAGAACAGACAATATATTTATTTAGAGGAACTATTTGAGATAAATATATACCTATATCAGAAAGCAATCCTTGAGAACCTGATGGTAAAACATTGCCTAATAATTGTGTTAGAGGAGAGACTTCCCCCATGTAAAAAAATGCTCCTATAGGAATAATAACTGCAAATATTTTTATACCAAACAAAAATCCATCGGTAATGTTATCACATATTTGTTCAAGACTTTTTTTACCATAGTTAATTATATTAATTATAATCAATAAAAATATAGCAGTTCCTCCGAGTAATGCAGTTGCATCTCCTCCTTTTAAATCAAAGGCGAACATAGCTACAACATCTAATAAAAATAAAATTAAAACTAGAAATGTTGCAATCTTAGCTTTTATATTAAACTGTTTTATTGAAACCTCTTTAAAGTTGTTTAACTCATCTTTAAATAATCCATTTTTTATATCTCTTTTTAACATATAAAATGATACACCAATCGTAACTATAGCCATAACCCAAAATAAAACCATACCATTATTGATGACATCAGAAACTTCTACACCTGCCGCTCCTGAGGTTATACTAGGTGCGCCTTGAATTATGAAATCTGTTGAAAGGGCTAAACCGTGTCCAAATAGATTTAACGATACAGCTACACCAATAGATGGAAGACCAGATCTTATAGCTATTGGAAGAAATATTGCTCCAACTAAAGCTACTGCAGGACTAGGCCAAAAAAACCAAGATAAAATTAACATTGTAAATCCTATAATAAAAAAAGCTGTAGTTTCATTTTTAATTACTTTTGAAAAAGGTTTGATCATATATTCTATAGCATAATTACTTTCTAACGACTTAGATAGTGCTACCATAATGGAAATAATCATTATTACAGGGCCTAATTCTACCAGCGATATAATCAATCCATTAAAGATAGCACCTATAGATGATGCTATATTATTTGTGTAAAATAATGCTAAGAAAAAAACTCCTAGTATACAAGGTACTATAGTATCCTTTTTCATCATCATAGCAATTAGTATTATTACGATGAAAAAAACATAAATATAGTGTGCTCCACTTAATACCATAGGACTATCCCCCCTCTATGTGATAGTCCATTATATGAAGAAATTTTTAGCTTAGTTACTGTTAAGTTTAAAAAATGTTTTATCTATTTTTAGTATCTACCCAGTCTATAGTCTGGCTTCCTAAAAGTTTATCATAAAAAAAATTAGCTGAAGCATCATATATATCAGAGTCTTTATAATTATCTAAAATAAAATTTAGTTCTTCTAAAGCCAAATAATAATAGTTTGCAGCTATTATTAATGATGTTGTACTTCTTATTTCTAAATTATCATTTTTAATACCTTTAGAGTATGTTAAAAGACTATTTCTAATAGTTTTCAATTTTTCCATAGTAAAGTTAATATCCTTTTGTATATCACTGCTCATTTCTTTATTTTCAGATAAGTTTGTAAAAATAGCTTTTCCTAGAATATAAATATCATTATCTAAAATTCTTAAATTTTTTATATACTCAGATAAAGTTGTGCTTATAGTGTTATAACTAATATTTGTAGTATTTGCATTTGATACAGAAAAATAATTTATCGAAGTATACATTATTAAGGTAAACATAATGGCAACTATATATTTTTTTTTCAATATTAATTCCTCCTTTTATAAATGGTTTATTATTATAATTTCTAAATAAATATTTAATATACCATTTAGTATTAAATGTAGAAAATAAGAGAAAAAACTAAACATATATAGAAAAAAATAGGTAAAATATTGAAATTTAATTGGAGATTCTATAAAATTAAATTATAAAAAGCAAATCGGGGGATAATATGTCAAATTACATATATAGAAAGATGATAGAAGATAGCCCTATAGCATACTTACATATAGAAATTATAAGGGGTGAAAATAAAAAATATATAGGGATGAAAATAAAAGATACAAATAAAGCTTATGAGCGATTTTTTGGTAGTGCAAGTGATAAAAAAAGCACTGATTATGTAAAAAATAAAATGTCAAAAAAAGAAAGAGAAGAATGGGAATATATTTTCGATAAATCAAAGGAAAATGAAAAATATATAAAAGAGATTTATGTGAAAAGAATTAACTCATATTTTAATGTAGAGGTATATGGTACGGAAAGTGATGAATATCACATTAGGTTCACCAAAGTCAGTAAACAACATATGAATTTATCATCAACTTTAAAAAATTCACCTTTTATAGCATGGATAAAAAATAGAAATGGAGTATATGTAGATGTAAACAAGAAATTTCTAGAGTTTTTTAATAAAACTTATGATGAAGTTATAGGACATACTGATTATGAATTATTTCCAAAAGATAGTGCAGAGGAATTTGCAAGAAAAGATAATATGATTATTAAATACAATAAATTAGAGGTTTTTGAAGAGTTTATAGATACAGGTAATAATAAGAATATGTACCTTCAAACTGCTAAATGGCCTTATACTGAAGAAAATAATAGTTTACTATTAGGAACAATAGGTATATCAATTGAGATAACAAATAAAATTGAATTGTTAAAGAACATAGAAAAAAATGAGAAAACGTTTTTGGAAATAGCGAACAATATTGAAGAAGTAATTGTCATAGCTGATGAAAAAAAGGCTTATTATATAAGTCCGTCTTTTGAGCGTGTGTTTGGAACTAAATCTGAAAAGCTATATGAGGATATAAATGTTTGGAAAGAAAACTGGGAGAGTTTTGAACCACAAGGAGATGAAAAGTATGATTACAACTATAAAAATCCAATTTTAATAACTTTTAAAGCGATTAAAAAAAATAAAGAGGAAAAGTGGTTTTGGGTTAGAATTGTATCTTTGCTAGATGAGAATGGAAATATAATGAAAAAAATATGTGTAATAAGTGATATAACTCAATCTAAAAAAGGGGAGTTAGAAGTTGAAAAATTGAGAATGGATTTTTTGGCTAATATATCACATGAACTTAGAACACCTATAAACTTAATTTTGAGTTCTTTGCAAGTTATAAACTTAAAGATGAACTTATTGGATGAAGATTTATTTAAATATTTTAGAAGGTATCTGAATATAGTAGACCAAAATGGTAAGAGATTACTAAAATTGGTAAACAATTTAATTGATACTACTAGGTTAGAGTCGGGATGCTTTAGCTATAATCCTAAAAATAAAGATATTATTAGTTATGTGGAAAACATATGCTTCTCTGTGTCTGAATTTGTAAAAAGTAATAATTTATCTATAATATTTGATACAGATACAGAAGAAAAAATTATTGCATTTGACCCTGATAATATGGAAAGGATAATTTTAAATTTAATTTCTAATGCAATTAAATTTAATAAACCTGAAGGGAAAATTGAAGTCTTTATAAGTTGTAAAGATAGTATAGAAATTAGTGTAAAAGATTCAGGAATAGGGATTCCTGAAGATAAGATAGATAAGATATTTGAAAGATTTGAACAGGTTAAAAACAATTCAAAAATAGAGGGTAGTGGTATAGGTCTCAATCTAGTTAAATCTTTAGTTGAAATGAATAATGGTAGTATAAAGGTAAAAAGTGACTTAGGAAAAGGTAGTAGATTTTCTATAGTATTGCCAAATACATTAGTAAAAGATTGTTCAAAACATAGTTGCGAAAATAGTGATTGTATTAACAATGAAAGTCAAATATCTGTAGAGTTTTCGGATATATGTATATGATGAAATGATGAAATAGTCTGTATATTTAATATATAGACTATTTTTTTATTTGTTATAATAAAACGTTAATTTACTTGTTAAATAATGGTATAATATACTCGTTGATGTTAAGATTTCTAACAAAGCTAAAATGAATGGAGGAGAATATGAGAGATTCAATAAAGATTTTTAAAAGAGATATGAAAAATCTAATTAAAAATCCAATAGCACTTATAATAGTTATAGGATTGTGCATCATACCATCTTTATATGCTTGGATAAATATTAAAGCATGTTGGAATCCTTATGAAAATACTAGCAATGTACCAATTGCTATAGTTAATAATGATAAGGGAGCAACTTTAGATGGTAAGCATCTAAATGTAGGAAATGATGTAATAACTGAGTTAAGAAAAAATAAAAGTATAGGATGGAAATTTGTAAATGAAAAAAAAGCTAATGCAGGAGTGCTTGATGGAACTTATTATGCAATGATAGAGCTACCAAGTGACTTTACAAAAGATTTAACTAGTGTTACAAGTGGAAATCCAACTAAGCCAACTATAATATATAAAGTAGATACAAAATCTAACCCAGTTGCGGGTAAAATTACAGAAGTAGCTGAAGAAACACTTGTTAATCAAATTAATTCAAATTTCATTGCTACAGTAAATAAAACAGTATTTTCAGCTTTAAATATATATGGTAAAGATATTAATGAAAACAAGGACAAGATATTAAAATTAAAAAAAGCTATAATAGAGCTTGATGAGCATATGGATGCTGTTAATTTTGCACTTGAGAGTGTAAATGGAAACTCAGAAAATTTAGCTACATATTTAAAAGATATTCAAAGCACTTTACCACAAGTTACAATAGGTATTGATGCAGTTTCTGATTCTAATATGAATGCAAGTAAAAACTTAAGTAATATAAAAAGTAATTTAAATGATTCATTAAATGGTGTTAAATCTACTTTAAATCAAATTAATAATCAAAATAATCAAATAAAAGACATAGTAAATAGATTGAACAATTCAAGTTCTGATTCTAAAGAAATAGTAAGTTCATCTATATCACAATTAGAGAGTCAGCTAAATAATAGTAAATCTCAAATTGATTCTGTTATTAATCTTTTAAATAAATTTAATGATGTAAGAGAAAATGATAAGATAACAGCATTAATTGGGGATTTAAATAAAATAAAAGACTTACTTAATAAACAACAATCAAAATTAGATAATCTTAAAGGTCAATTAAATGGATCAGCGAGTTCTATGAAAGATGCAATTGATTCAATAAATGAAACAGCTGGTGAATTATCAAATAGAACTAATAACTCTATAAATTCGTATGATTCACAAGTTAGACCTATCCTAAATAAAACTGCGGATAGCTTAATAACATCAACAAAGGATGCAGCCAATTTAGTTGATAGTTCTAAAGGGTTAGTTAAAGCAACTAATGAAATATTAGGATATGCATCAAAAGGAAGCGATTTAACAGCAGATATGACAAAAGATTTACAGACGAAGTTAAATCAATTTAAAGATACTATACACTTATTAAGCACTGAACTTAAAAAAGTAAATGACAATGATTTAGATTCAATAATAGCTATACTACAAAGTAAGCCTCAAGTTATGGGAGATTATTTGTCAAATCCATTTAACTTAAAATCAGAGCCAATATATCCGATTGAGAATTATGGTTCAGGAATGGCTCCTATATACACAACATTAGCTTTATGGGTTGGAGGATTAGTACTAGCATCATTACTTACAACAGAAGCTGATGAGTTTGTTGGGTTAAGTATAAAGAAAAGATATATTGGTAAGATGATTACTTTTGTATTTTTTGCAATGATACAAGGATTTATAGTAGGGCTTGGAGACAAACTTGTATTAGGAGTTCAAACTGATAGTTTAGGACTGCTTATATTTACTACAGTGTTATCTTCAGCTGTGTTTACAATAATATTATATACACTAGTATCATTATTTGGAAATATAGGAAAAGCGATAGGGATAATATTAATGGTTATTCAAATAGCAGGTTCTGGGGGAACATATCCTATCCAGGTAGACCCTTTAATATTTAGAATTCTTCAACCATTTTTCCCATTTACATATACATTAAGCAATTTAAGAGAGGCTATAGCTGGTCCACTTTTAAGTACTATTATGTTTAATACATTTGTACTTATATTTATGGCAGGTATTACGATAATGATAGGGTATTTCTTAAAAGAAAGACTTAATGAATCTGTTAGAAAATTTGAAAAAGGATTCAAAGAATCTGGATTATCAGAGTAATTTTATAGAGGTGAGGAAATGAAAAAAGTTTTTAAAATATATTTAAGAGATTTAAAGCACATAACAAGTATTCCAGCAGCCTTTATAATAATAGCCGGGCTTTGTTTAATACCTTCACTATATGCATGGGTAAATATACAAGCATGCTGGAATCCATATATAAATACAGGGAATATACCTGTGGCCGTAGTCAATAAAGATGAAGGTGCATCAGTCAATGGAAAGATTATAAATGTTGGAGATGAAATTGTTGAAAACCTTAAAAAAGACCATAATATAGGTTGGGAGTTTACAGAAGAGTGGCAAGGTAATTATCAGTTAAATGAGGGTAAATATTATGCTTTAATTGAAATACCGAGCGACTTTTCAAAGGATTTAGCATCTCTTTCAACTAAAAACCCACAAAAGCCAAATATAATATATAAGGCTAATGAAAAAGTAAATGCAATAGCTACAAAAATTACAGATGTTGCTAAAGATAAATTGGTGGAAGAGGTTAAATCTAACTTTGTAGATACTGTAAATAAAGAAGCATTTAGTTTCCTTACATCACTTGGTGTTAAGTTAGAAGACAATAAACCTCAAATAATTGAATTAAAAGAAACATTAGATAGTACAGCAAGCAATTTGAAAAAAATTGATAGTTATGTAAAAGAAGCTAGTACACATGCTAATAATTTAAAAAAATATTTAAAAGATACTAAAGGGAATCTTCCTTTAATTACAAAAGAAGTAAATGATTTAAAATCAGTTATAAATAATGGTAAAGATTTGGTTCTAGTTACTCAAAATAATACCAATAATGCTTCTCAAAATTTAAGTAGTAGTATGAGTTCTATAAATAGCATGAATAGTAACTTGCAAAATCAAATTAATAATTTAAAAGATTTAAATAATGATGGATCTAGCGAAGATTTGGAAAAAGCTATAGAATCAATACTAAATACAATATCATCTATGCAAAGTAACATTGATAGCCTTATATCAAGTCTTGAAAAAATAGGTAGTGACAAAGTTGATAATGTAATAAGTTCTCTTAAAAAGTTAAGTAGTATGCTTGATTCAGAAAGTGAAAAGCTTGAAAATATAAAATCATTAATTAGCAACAACGAAGGAAAAGAAAAAATAAATGAACAATTAGATTCTTTATTAGATTTATCTAATGCATTTAATAGCAAGCTAAATTTAATAAGCGGAACATTTAATTCAGATATATCAGGTGTTTTAAATAGTGTAGGGAACTCTATGATTTCTAGTTCAAGTGATATGAACAATGTATTAGATAGTATAAATGTTTTAGTACCTCAGTTAAATGCACTATCTAACTTTGGAATATCAAGTAGCAACTTAGCTATAAAACAATCTGAAAACATAGTTAAACAATTAGATAAATTTGAAAAAGATTTAGATGTATTAATTGAAAAAACTAATATATTAACAGATGAAAATTTAGATAAGCTAATTTCAACACTTGATAAAAATTCAAAAGAAATAGCTTCATTTATAGCATCTCCAGTTAATGTTAAAACAGAAGAACTTTACAAGGCTGGAATATTTGGAGTTGCATTAATGCCTTTTTATTCAGTTCTTGCAATATGGGTAGGAGCACTTTTAGCTACATCGTTGCTTACTACAGAATGTGAAGAATTAGAAGGAGAACGTACAAATTTAGTTCAAAAACATTTTGGAAAAATGCTTACATTTATGACTGTATCGTTGATACAATCACTGATAATAGCAATAGGTGATATATTTATATTCCAAGCGCCTGTAAGTGTACCTTTATTATTTTTATTTACAATAGTATCATCAATTTTATTTACAACAATGATATTTACTCTAGTATCATTATTTGGTAATATTGGTAAGGCTATTGCAATAGTAATAATGGTATTTCAAATTGCAGGGTCTGGTGGTATATATCCAATACAAACAAATCCTAAAATATTTGAAGTATTACAGCCATTTTGGCCATTTACTTACGCTATAGATGGATTTAGAGAAGCTATAGCAGGTCCTAGTATGGATGCGGTTTATCATGACTTAATAATGTTAGCTTTATTCTTTATAATATTCTTAGCACTAGTTGTATTTAAGAAGACATTCCACAATGCTACAGAATTTGTAAATGAGAAATTTAAAGAATCAGGATTATAAAACAAAGAGGCACCTATTTTAGGTGCCTTTTTTAATTAAAATAGTTTGGGTTACTTTAAAGTTACTTATTACAAACTAATTATTAAATTGATATAATTATTAAAGATATAAATTATGGTAAATTAAGAAAAAATAGGAGGTACAATGGATAAATTTAATTTAATAGTAGTTTTTATAGAAGGTATGATATCGTTTTTTTCTCCATGTATATTGCCGATATTACCTATTTATTTAAGTATGTTATCAAATAGTAGTATAGATAGCTTAAAAAATGATAAAAAAACATTTATACATAGTTCACTTTTTAAAAATACTATATTTTTTACACTTGGAATATCTGTAACATTCTTCATATTAGGATCATCGGTAAATGTACTTAAATCATTTTTAAATACAAATAAATATTTCATAATGATTCTAGGAGGAATTATAATAATTGTTATGGGTCTATTTTATATAGGAATTATTAAGTCATCTATATTAAATAGAGAAAAAAGATTTAATATGAAACCTAAAGAGATGAACCCAATTTCAGCTTTTTTATTAGGATTTACATTTAGTTTTGGATGGACTCCTTGTATAGGTCCAATATTAGCATCTGTACTTGTTATGGCATCAAATTCAAAAGACATAGCTACATCAAACTTATTGATTTTAATTTATACAATAGGCTTTATATTACCATTTATAATAGTTTCTATGTTTTATAATAAATTGTTTAAATCAATTGACAATATGAAAAATTATATGGGATTAATAAAAAAAATAGGAGGTATAATACTTATAGTATCTGGACTAATAATGACTATAAATGGAGGTTTAGAACTGTATAATTATAGTAGCAATAAAAGCGAAATAATCAAAGATAATTCAAATATTGAAAATGAAAATAAAAATAAAGATAAAGATGATAATAAAATAATGTCAATAGACTTTAATTTATATGATCAATATGGAAAAGAACATAAACTAAGTGAATATAGGGGAAAAACTGTATTTTTAAATTTCTGGGCAACGTGGTGTCCACCTTGTAGGGGTGAAATGCCTCATATAGAAGATTTATATAAAGAATACAATAAAAATCAGGATGAAGTTGTAATTCTAGGAGTTGCATCTCCTAATTTAGGAAATGAAGGCTCAGAAGAAGATATTAAAGAATTTTTAAATCAAAATAAATATAATTTTCCTGTGGTAATGGATAAAGATGGGGCTTTGGCTTATCAATATGGAATTAGTGCATTTCCTACAACGTTTATAATAGATAAAGATGGATATGTAACACAATATGTACCAGGGGCGATGGATAAAGAGACTATGAAATCTCTTATAGAAGGAGCAAAATAAATAAATTTATAAAAAATGACTCGACCAAATTTAGGTTGAGTCATTTTTTATCTTACAGAATTGTAATTTTCATGTAATGTAAATGAATACTAAAAATATTAAAAGTAAGATACCATATTCACATGATTAAAATGAAAGGTTGTGTATATATGGAAATTTTAAAAATTAATAATCTATCTAAAACTTATGAAGGAAAGGTATCTTATCAAGCCTTAAAAAATATAAACTTGTCTATTGAAGAAGGCGAATTTGTTGCTGTAATGGGTCCAAGTGGTAGTGGAAAGTCAACTTTATTAAATGTTATATCTACAATAGATAGACCTACAAAAGGTGAAGTAATATTAAATTCTAAAAAACCGCATGACTTGAAAGGTCAGGATTTAGCAAACTTCAGAAGGAATGAACTTGGGTTTGTATTTCAAAACTTTAACTTATTAGATACTCTAACAATTGGGGAAAACATAGTACTTCCTTTAACGCTAGATGGAGTTTCTGTAAACGAGATGAATATTAGATTAAAAGAAATATCTAAAAAATTAGGTATAGAACAGATAATAAACAAAAGAACGTTTGAAGTATCAGGAGGACAAACTCAAAGGGCTGCAATAGCTAGAGGAATAATAAATAAACCATCAATTTTATTAGCCGATGAACCTACAGGAAACCTAGATTCAAAATCTACAGATGATGTTATGGATTTATTTACAAAAATAAATACTGAAAATAAAATGACTACGCTTATGGTAACACATGAACCTTATACTGCAAGTTTTTGTAATAGAATAATTTTTATAAAGGACGGAGAGATTTACAGAGAACTTAATAAAAAGGGCGATAGAGAAGCCTTCTACGAAGAAATATTATCAGTGCTATCTCAAATAGGAGGTGCTAGATAGTGGATTTTAAGAAGTTTGCATATAACAGTGTAATTAGAAACTTTAAGTCGTATTTAGGATATTATTTAAGTTCAACCATATCTATAATGATATTTTTTGCATTTGCTGTAAGTTTATTTCATCCAAATGTTGCAAACCTTCAAATATCAAATGGGTCAACTTTATATTATTCACTAATAACAACGGAAACTGTTATTAGTATAGTTTCGTTATTATTTATACTTTATTCTTTAGGTACTTTTATAAAAGGAAGATTTAAAGAATTTGGTACTTTAAAAATAATAGGAATATCAGATAAACAGTTTAGAAAATTAATATTTTTAGAAGGTACAATAATAGGATTATTATCTATAGTATCAGGAATAGTATTAGGTTTAATATTTGCTAAGCCATTTTTATCATTAACAAGTAGTATTTTTGGCATAAAAGCAACACAAATGTATGTTCCAGTAAAGGCAATGTTAATAACTATAGTTTTATTTGCGATATTATTTAGTATATCAAGTCCTATAACTATGTTTTTAGTAAAAAATAAAACTATTATAGAACTCTTAAATGGAAGTAAAAAACCAAAAGTAGAACCTAAAAATTCTAAGCTTTTAGCTGTGTTAAGCATAATTATATTATCTGTGGGATACATAGGAACTAGATTTGAAGGTATGGAATCTATTGTTGTTGCATGTGTAATAGTAGGAACATATTTATTCTTTTTACAATTTACTGTATTTGTATTAAATATATTTAAAAAAAATAAAAAGTACTATATGAATAAGACTAATTTATTATGGATAAGTAATTTAGTTTACAAGGTTAAAGATAACTCTAGACTATTATTTTTAAATACTATGTTGTTATCAGGAACATTGGTTGCAATAAGTGCATTATCCACAGTAGTAGCAACTCAATTAGATGATGCAAAATCTATGTATCCATATATATTAAACCTTACATCATCTGAGAATAATAAGGCTGAAAGTGAACAAATTAAAATTATAGAAGTTACATTACATGAAGATGGATATAAATTTAATAAAACACATTTTAAAATATTAAATATAGGAAACAGTAGAAAATATGTAGTAAGCAATTCAGAGTTTAATAGAGTAGGTAAAAAATTAGGAATAGATAATGTGGAATTAAAAGAAAATGAAACATCAATAATACCAAGGTTTGATACAACTAAATATAGAGATGGATTAAAAGAAATAACTAGTCTTAAAGTAGGGTCTGAAGATTTAAAAGTAAAAGGAATTGCATCAAATAGAATAACTGATGTGGGAATGATGGATTCTCTTTTAGTAATAAATGATAATATGTATTCTAAATTAGAAAAAGATAAGAACAATGTTACTTTTAATATAATTGGTTATGACTATAATAATTGGGAAAATAGTCATGCGACATCTGATAAAATAGAAGATGGAATTAAAAAGATTTCTAAAAATAATTATAATACACGTGAGTACTATAATTACTTTACTAATTTGCCAGGTCATTACAATCAAGAGGTTCAATTAAATAAAGCGTTGTTATTTATAGGAACATTTATAGGAATTATATTCTTTATATGTTCTTGTAGTTTCCTATACTTTAGATTCTATACAGATTTAATAACTGACAAAGAAAAATATAAAAATTTATCTAAAATAGGATTATCATATAATGAAATGAAAAAAACACTGAATATAGAAATAGGATCAATGTTCTTTATTCCTTATTTTGTAGGGTTTTTAAATGCAATATTTAGTGTAATAATGTTAAGTTCAGCAAAAGGAATGAATGTTGGAGTTAAAGGATTAGTTGTATCATTTATATTCTTTGCTATATACTTAGTTTATTTTATAGCTTTAAAATCAAAATATATAAAAGAAATAGCAAAGGAAATACCAGGATATTTAGATTAAATATAATGAATATAAAGCCGATTAAAA
>NZ_JAWDJM010000074.1:0-5261 GCF_032465715.1 Paraclostridium sp. MRS3W1
CGACTAGATAGAAACCTCTATCTAGTCGTTTTTTATTTTATATTTAATATATTTAAGTAGTCATTAACAGTATCTAATAAATACTTACCTTTATAATAATCAATTTTTATTTCTTCAAAGTCATCAACCTTTTTTACCTCATGAGGTCGTTCTTCAAATACTTCTATAACATTAAAACTTTCATCCAAAAATGCAATTGTTGGACCTTTAAAGTTTTCTTTTTCTATATTTAAGGCTTCACTCATAAATTTTTTACCTCTAGCCATAGTTATAACAGATATATCAAAATTATCATTAATATCAACAAACTTTTTTAAAACTGATACATTAAGCTGAAAATCTGGGCACCATATTTCCCCTGAAACAAGTATATTAACTTTGTTTGGATAGCTAGCTATTTTATTTATAGTATCTTCGTTTAAGTTGATTCTTGATGTGTTTTTGGGAATTCTAGATCTTTCAGATTTTGATCCTTTTCCAACACAGCTTTCAAAGCTTTCTCCAACTTCATATAAGTCTTTTAGGTTCATTTCTATTGCCATAATATACCTCCAATATGTAAACTTTACTTATAAGTATTATATCTAAATAATTTAACATAGTAAATGAATATAGAATTTTAATAAAAAGTTGACGATTTTTGATAAATGGTTCAAAATATAATATAGAAATTATTAATGAAAGGAAATGTATTATGACAGAAAATCAAAGATCTACAAAAAATGAAAGCATTACTATGATGGTAATGACAGCAGCTGTTATGATGCTTAATATAATTGGGGTTATAATAGCATACGCTGCATGGAAAATATATGGGAAAGAATCTGAATTTGTGAAGAAGAATGGATTAAAACTTATTGATTTTTATATATCATTTGTAATATATGAATTTGCAATTTTATTATTAGTATGTATAGTAAAACAAGCAGCTTATTTAATACCTGCAATGTCTATTATTTACTTAATTACATTTATAATAGCAATTATACAATATTACAGACATAAAGAATTTAAATATCCTTTAAGTTTTAAAATAATAGAAAAGTTAAAAATAAAAAGTGTTGAAAATTTAAAGAAATAAAAAAGAATGCAAGTTAACTTGCATTCTTTTTTATTTCTTTAACGGATTATAGTATAAGCCATATAAGCTATATATATAGCAATAAATATAAAACCATGTGCCTTACTTAAACAATTGTTTTTCTTCATAAATATGTAAAGTAAAACTGTTATTAAAGTCATAAATATAGTATCAATTAAAGCAAACAAACTAATAGTCATAGGGTGAATTACAGCAGCCAGACCTAATACTAATAATATATTAAATATATTAGACCCTATTACATTACCTATTGCAATTTCTGTTTCTCCTTTTCTAACAGCTATAACAGATGTTACAAATTCTGGTAATGATGTACCCATAGCAACAATAGTAAGACCAACTAAGTTTGCACTCATACCAAAAGCAGTTGCAATTTTAGTTGCAGAATCTACCACTAAATCACCACCCCATACGATACCAACAATACCAATTAAACAAATTACTATAGTTTTAGGTAAAGATGAAACTTCAGATTCAGCCACCTCTACAGCTTCTATAGCTATAGCACTTTCACCAGCCGATACATCAGAGTTTTTTTGACCTAGATTTGATTTAATCATATTTACTAAGAAAAATACAAATAATAACAATAAAACTAAACCATCAAATCTACTTATCTTAAAATTAAGACCTAAAATAATAAGTAATGTGCTTATAAATACTAAAAAAGGTGTGTCTTTTTTTATTGTATTTTTTTCAACAGGTAATTTTGCAATTATAGCAGATACACCTAAAACAATAAGTATATTAAAAAAGTTAGATCCAACAACATTAGCTATACTCATATCGTTTTGACCTGCAAGAGAAGATGATATACTTACGGCAGCCTCAGGAGCACTTGTACCCATAGCAACGATAGTAAGACCTATAAGCATAGGAGGAACATTAAACCTCTTAGCTACAGAAGATGCACCTTCTACAAAAACATCAGCTCCTTTTATAAGAAGTACAAATCCTATTATTAAAATTAAAAATGACATAAAAAACCTCCTTTTGAAACTAAATTATCATAAGAAATAGTATATCATACCAAATATGAATATAAAATACTTGCACAAATTATATATTGAAACTTAGCAACTTTTGAAATGTACAAGAATATAATATAAAAAAAGAGGAAAAGGAGAATTGCGATGGTAACCCTTGGATGTATTCTAATAGGATTAGGGCTAGGACTGACTTTAGGAAATATGCAAGAAACCATAATATTATCAGTGGTAGGTTTAATAGTAGGAGCTTTTTTATATACTAGAATGGCGGTTTATATACCTTTAAAGTTCAATAAATTTGCTAAAATTGCTATATATATAACAACAGGTGCACTAATAGGAGTTTTAGTAGGAGTTATAACAGGGCATATACCAGGAGCAATAATGATAGGAGTAGGAACTAGTTTTGTTGCTATAGACATGATGAATTACAGAAGATATAGAAGAGGTCTTAGAGAAAATAACCATAGTTAATTTTAAAGGTATACCAAAATAATTTTTACGTAAATATTATGTATTAAGTTATTTTGGTATATCTATTTTTTTTGTAATAATTAAATTTTAAATATAAATTTAATTCTACGAGTACATAAACAAAAAATATTGATATAATATTTATTATAATTTGAATTTAGTATTGGGGGGATGTTATGGAGGAATGCAGTAAACTTAGCCAAAGGGAAATCAGAAAAACTATACAAATAATGATTTTACCGATTGTTTTAGAAAGTATTTTGCAAATGACAGCTGGTTTTTGCTTAACAGGAATGATGGGAAGATTAGATCCGGTATCTATAAGTGCCTTTAGTTTAAGTAATAGAATTATAAATATAACATGGGCAATTTTAAGAGGAATAACAATGGGAAGTGCAGTGTTTGTAGCACAAGCATATGGGTCGAAAAACACAAAAGAAATAAAATATATAATAAAACAAACAATTATAGGCCTTAGCATTTTAATTATTATAATTCAACAGTTCATATTTTTTAATACGGAGTTTGTATTATCTATATTCAATCCAAGCAGTGATCTTATGCATATAGCATCTAAGTGTCTTAAAACATCATCATGGTCATTATATTTTATGAGTATAATGCTTATATGCACGTCTAGTTTGCAATCAATGAATAAAGCAAGAATATCTATGCAAATAGCTATGTCTATGAATATTACTAGTATATTTATAGGATATTTATTTATATTTGGAAACTTTAATATGCCGAGTTTAGGGGTTCAAGGTGCCGCTATAGGGACTTTTAGCGGTTATTTTCTAGCGTGTTTTTATGGGGTATATTTAATGTTCAACAGAAAAAATGGATATGTATATTTTGGAGAAAAAGTAGAGAAAATTAAGTTTGACATAAAATTATTTATAAAAGGTCTTAAGCCGGATGTAGAGCAAATAAAAAATGTATATAGGATAGGAATACCTATATCCTTAGAAAATTCATTTTGGCAATTATCTACTATTATTTTAACAAGAGCTATATTAAATTATGGAGAAGTTACACTTGCAGCATATCAACTAGGGCTTCAAGCGGAATCTATATCTTTTATGCCATCAAATGCATTTGCAATTGCAGCTACTGCTTTTGTAGGGCAGTGTGTTGGAGCTAAAAATGAAGAATTAGGAAAAAAATATATGAAAGAACTTTTTAAATCAACCATAATTATAACAATTGTAACATCAATACCTTTGATATTTTTCCCAGAGCAACTAATGTTAGTACTAACAAATGATACACAACTTATAAACATAGCATCTAAATATTTAATAGTTATGGGGCTTATACAGTTAGCTGGAAATTTGGGAGGAGTAATAAATGGAGCATTAAGAGGATCTGGATTTACAAAATTACCTATGACTATATCGGGCATAGGTATATGGGGAATAAGAGTTCCGCTTACGGTTATAATTGTATATTTTACAAATTTAGATATTGAGTGTGTATGGATAGCAATGGGATTAGATGTTTGTATTAGATGGATTATAGGATATTTTATTTATAGAAAACGAGATTTGTATGGAACAAAAGACAATTTAGCAGAAATTTTATAATACGAATATAAATATAAAAACTTATAAATAATAATATAAAAACTAGCTAAAGAAGAAAGGAACTAAAAAATGAATACTGCAATAATAATATCTAATCCCGATAAAAACTCATTCAACAAAAACATAATGGATAATGTAATTAAAGGCATTGAAAAATGCGGTAAAAATTATAGTATAATTGATTTATATGAAGATAAATTTAACCCTGTAATGACATCTGAGGAAGTTAAATTGTATACAAAAGGTGAGTCTGATGATAAATTAGTTAAAAAATATCAAAATATTTTAAAAGAAAGTGATGAAATAGTATTTATATTCCCTATATGGTGGAATAACGTGCCGGCAATGCTTAAAGGCTTTTTTGACAAAGTATTTATAAAAGAATTCGCCTTTGAAGAAGAAAATAATAGACCTAAGGGAAAATTGAATCACATAAAAAAAGGTATGATTATAACTACATCTGAAAGTGATACAGAATATATTAAAGATGAACTAGGAAACCCTATAGAAAATACAATAATAAAATCAACATTAAACATTTGTGGAATTGAAAATATTAAATGGATTAATAATAATTTAGCAAATGATAATAAGTGTGACAAAGATGAGTTTTTAAAAAATATAGAAGTTTATTTTTCTTAGTAAAAAAGACAACTACTTGTTAGTAGTTGTCTTTTGCTTATATAGTTTAATTTTTGATATAACTTGGAATATTAACACCCTACATAAAGTATATTTAAAAAGAGGTGATAAAAAATGGAACGTAATATTATGAAAAATTTGATGCAAAATTATTTTAAGCATATAGGTATATCAAATGTGATTTTTTATCTTTTATATTTTTTCTACTCAAGTGAATTGAACTTAAGTGTAAGAAATATTGTTTTTATAATAATATCATCTGTAGCAATGGTAATTATACCGGTATTATACCTAGCAGTTATGACTAAAAAAGAGAAGTTTAAAAATGTACATATGTATTTAAATATTTTAATTGTGACTACTTGTTTTGACATATTACTGTTAAGTATAAATTCGAGTTTTGGTATTCTGTACTTAATTAAATCAATAGTAGTATCAATATGTGTATTTACGCCAATAAGGTTATTT
>NZ_JAWDJM010000075.1:0-2631 GCF_032465715.1 Paraclostridium sp. MRS3W1
ATATAATACATAAATAAATGTATTATATAAAGTATATAAAAGAAGCAATATATTTGTAAAGATGGAGGTAATTATAATGAGCGATTCATTTGAAATATTAATGTTAATAAAAGAGATATATTCAAGATCTATGAGCAAGATAGAGGCAGGATTATCTGAGAGTGGTTTAACACACCAGCAAATAATGGTATTAAAATTAGTTGCACACAATAAGGAAATAAATATAAGTCAAATTTGTAATGAAATGTATTTATCAAAAGGAACTGTATCTGGTATTGTTAATAGGCTTGAGCAAGCTGATTACATAAAAAAGGTGAAATATGATAATGATAAAAGGAATACTTATATACAATTTTCTACTAAAGGACTAGAGTTTGCAAAATATTTTAGAAGAAAATCAGAAGAAACTTTTGGAAACTTATTTGATAATTTAAATGAAGATGAAAGAACTGAAATCATTAAGTCATTAAATTTATTAAAAAATAAATTAAAATAATTGTTTGACAAAATATAATCCCGGGTATAAGATTATTATAACAAAATAGTTTGCATGCAAACTAATAAGGAGGAACAATTATGAGTTTTAAATTAATAGCGGCTATAACAGCTATAACATTAGCTTTAGTATTTTATACAATAGGTGTATTTAGTGAAAGAAAAGCTAAAGTTTTAAACAAAAATCATGTAATAACATTTTATTTAGGTTTAATTTGTGATACAACAGGTACTTTTTTAATGAGTCAAATTGCTAAATCAGGAGTTAGTGGTATTTCAGAAACTTCAGCAATGATACATGGTATAACAGGAACTATAGCAATATTATTAATGCTATTCCATGCAGTTTGGGCTACTTGGGTACTTTATAAAAATGATAAAGAAAAACAAAGGGTATTCCACAAGTTTAGTATATTTGTTTGGTGTGTATGGCTAATACCTTATGTAATAGGAGCAATAATAGGAATGTCACATTAATTTTTAGGAATTTTTATAGGCCCTCCTAAATATAATTATAAAAATAATTATATTTAGGAGGGTTTTATGGTTCATAGAAAAAGGTTATTAGCATTGTTAACTATATCAACAATAGGAATGTCTAGTTTAGCTGGGTGTACATCAAATCAAGGTACGACAGGATCAAATAATTCAGGTAAGGAAGCTGATCCATATAATGTGCTTGCAAATAAAAATGCAAGAATAGCTATAAATATGGCTATAGATAAACAGGAATTATGTGATGTTATATTAAATAATGGATCTGTTCCAGCTGATTACTTTGTACCTAATGAGTTAGCTATAAACAAAGATGGAAAAGACTATAGAGATGTTGCTGGGAAAATGGGATATTCTTATAATGGCGAAGAAGCTAAAAAGTACTGGGATAAAGCAAAAGAAGAAGTTGGATTTGGTACTGTAACTTTAGAGCTAGTAACTTTTGATAGTGATACAAGTAAGCGACAAGCTGAGTTTATGCAATCTGAGCTTCAAGAAAATTTACCTGGATTAACAATAAAAATCAAAACTCAACCATTTAAACAAAAAATAGAGTTAGAGCAAAAAGGTAAATTCCAATTAGCTTACGCAGGATGGGGAGCAGATTACCCAGACCCTCTAACATTTTTAGACACTATGATGAAGGGTGTAAGTTATGCATCTAATACAGGTTATAAAAGTGATGAATATAATAAATTAGTAAATGAAGCAAAAGCAATGCCAGAACAAAATGAAAGTTGGAAAAAATTTGCGGAAGCTGAAAAACTTATGCTAGATGATGCATATATTGCTCCATTAATTCAATCTGGTATAGCTTATATGCAAAAGGAATATGTAAGCGATATGTTTAAATTCCCTACAGTTCCATGGTCATATAAGTGGGCAGATGTTGATAAAGAGAAAAAACAATTAAACTTAATAAGTACTTCTGATATTCCAACTATAGACCCAAGTAAAGCTACAGATACTGTTTCATTTGAGGTAATGACTAATACTATGGAGGGATTAGTTAGAATAGACAAAGAAAACAAAGCTATACCAGGAATTGCAGAAAGCTGGCAAACATCTGAAGATGGATTAACATGGACATTTAAATTAAGAAAAGATGCTAAGTGGTCAAATGGGGATGAAGTTACTGCAAAAGACTTTGAATACTCATGGAAGAGAACTTTAAATCCAGAAACAGCATCGCAATATGGATTTATAATGCATGATATAGTTGGTGCAAAAGAGTACAATTTAGGAGAAAATAAAGATCCTGATTCTGTAGGAGTAAAAGCTATAGATGATTATACTTTAGAAGTGAAATTAGTAAGACCGGTTACTTATTTTGATAAATTAATGGCATTTGGAGTTTATTTACCTCAAAATCAAAAATTTGTTGAATCTCAAGGAGATACATTTGGAACAACAGCTAAGTCTACTTTATACAATGGACCATTTACATTAAGTGAATGGAAAATAGAAGATCATTATTCAATGACAAAGAATCCTACTTATTGGGATAATTCAGCTGTCAAATTAGATGAGATAAATACAAAGATAGTTAAAGATGCGAATTCAGCGCTTAATCTATATGAAACAGATGCAATAGATAGAGTAGGTGTTACATCTGAAAACGTTGTGTCTCTTATACACATT
>NZ_JAWDJM010000076.1:0-39279 GCF_032465715.1 Paraclostridium sp. MRS3W1
ATTACAGACCACCTAGAACTTACGTCTAAAATTGAAAACATACCCAATACTAAAAATATAAAAGTATATATTTCTAAAGGTATTCTTGTATATATTTTTAATATTAAACTATCTTTATTTATAAGTTTTTCTTTATTTTTTATAAATGTTATTAATGAAATAATTGATATGATAGCTGATATTATTAAAACTTTAATTAAATCTTTTGATAAATTTTTATAATGCTGAAACTGATTGTAATTCCATTTAAAGCCCAAGCTATCATAATAGTCTAACTTATAGTTAATTTGTTTCGGCAATGACATGCTTATTTTAAGATTCTCTTCCGTACCCCAATAATTATTTGCTCTATTTAGCTTATATTCATTTCGTTTGTTATTTATAATTTTAGTATACGTAACGGAATTATCTTGAAAATCTATATCTAAATTATAATAATCTTTTTGATATTTTCTAAACTCTTCGTTATTTATGAAGCTAGTATTGCTATAAACTTCTCCCGTAGAATTATTTTCAATAAAAAATTTCATACCTTTAATTTCATCTAATCTTCTTCTAGCATCTACTATCTCTTCCTTTGGATATTTACTTGATGTTGATATCTCCATGCTTGTTAATATATTTGGAAGAATCCTACTTTCAAATGCATCACTTTCAAAAAAATTACTTGCATGTGGTATATTTGAATTGTTGATTAAATTACTTGGCTTTATTTGCCTGTATGTATATCCAAAAAATAAATCCCCAGCTATTGCTCCACATATTGCTGTTGAAATTAATAATATGATTAAAGTTATAAACTTTAATATTTTTTTGTTTATCTTTTTCATTGATTCACCCATTTCTTATCTTACCTATAATAAATTCATAGCTCTCATAGTTTTGTAAAAAATAAAATTTGAAACTGCTAAAACTAAAAATTGTAGCCCTAACTGTCCTTCTAAATATGTAAACCCTATTAAAACAGCTCCAACTTGCGCCATAAAGAAAAATATAAGTAAAAGTGCAAAATGCATTACTAACTGTATATTCCATCTTTTAATTTTTAAAATATTATAACTTCTCGATTTTGTATCCAACGCCCCACACCACCTTTAAGTATCTTGGTTCTTTAGGATTAATTTCAATTTTTTCTCTAATTCTCCTAATATGAACACTGACTGTATTTTCTGAGTTAAAACTCTCTTCTTCCCAAACTCTTTCATAAATTTCATCTATTGAAAAAACTCTACCTTTATTAGATATTAAAAGATTTAAAATCTTAAATTCTATAGGCGTAAGTTTAACTAATTCCTCATCAACAAATACTTCTTTACTATTAATATTTAATTTAAGATCTCCACTTTGTAAAATATCTTTATTTTCTACAGATTCGTAATTTCCTAAATTTATGTATCTTCTGAGTTGCGATTTAGTTCTTGCTATAAGTTCTAATGGATTGAATGGTTTTGTTATATAATCATCTGCTCCAATATTTAATCCAATAATTTTATCACTATCTTCACTTTTTGCAGATACTAATATTATTGGTATATTTTTTTCTTCTCTAATTTTTATAGTAGCTTTTATTCCATCTAATTTAGGCATCATTATATCCATAATTATCAGATGAATATTTTCTGATACTAAAATTTCTAATGCCTCCATACCATCATAAGCTTTAAATATATTAAATCCTTCATTTCTTAAGTAAATCTCAATCGAGTCTACTATTTCTTTATCATCATCAACAACTAAAATATTGCTCATATACTTACCTCACTTCATTTAATCATCAGTTTTGATTATACAATATCCCGACCTTTCTATCTTTATTTTTTCTATATTTATATAATAAACTATAAATCTTAAGATTTTCTTAACATAAATCTTAAGATTTTCTTACAATTTTATTTCTTTCTAAAAATATCTTCATATATTAGACGAAAAATTATTCAAAAAAGTTTCATTTTTTATAAAAATTTCCACAAAAAAAAGACATTTATAACTTATAGTTATAAATGTCCTCTTTTTTCGTCTCTATCCAAAGTTTAAATATTAAGATTATCTAAGGTTTAGTTATGTATGTTGACAGAACACTTACGTACATAGTACGTCGTGTGAAGGAAACATACATAACTGAACCGAGTGGAACTTAATTTTAAACTAAATCTTCTTCTAAATCATGGTGATGATCGTGATCATCTTCTATAACAACACCATCTAAAGCAGCTATGTGTATATTATTCTTTTTAGAGTAATCTATTAAAGCAGCTTTTATAGCTTGTTCTGCTAATACTGAACAGTGCATTTTTACTGGTGGTAATCCATCTAATGCTTCTGCAACAGCTTTATTTGTTATTTCTAAAGCTTCTTCTATAGTTTTACCTTTTATTAATTCTGTAGCCATAGAAGAACTTGCTATAGCTGATCCACATCCGAAAGTCATAAACTTAACATCGTTTATTATTTTAGTGTCATTATCTATATCAAGATATATTCTCATTATATCTCCACATTTAACGTTTCCAACTTCTCCTATTCCACTAGCATCCTCTATTTCTCCAACATTTCTTGGGTTCATGAAATGATCCATAACTTTTTCACTGTATTGCATATTAATTACCTCCCTTTTCTAACTTGTTGTATAATGGTGACATACTTCTTAGTCTCTCTATTATTTTTGGTAAGTTATCTATTATATAATCTATATCTTCTTCTGTTGTAAAATCTCCTATACTAAGTCTTAATGATCCATGAGCTATCTCATGAGGTAGCCCCATAGCCATAAGAACGTGAGATGGATCTAATGATCCAGAAGTACAAGCTGATCCACTTGATGCTCCTATACCTAACATATCTAGCATTAATAGTATTCCTTCTCCTTCTATAAACTCAAATGAGAAGTTTACATTTCCTGGAAGTCTGTATTCTAAGCTTCCATTAACTTTTGTATGAGGTATTCTTTCTAGTATACCATCTATAAGTTTAGCTCTTAATGCTGTTAGTCTTTCTATATGCTCTTCCATGTTAGCTTTTGCAAGTTCACATGCTTTTGCATATCCAACTATACCTGGTATATTTTCTGTACCTGCTCTTCTTCTTCTCTCTTGTGCTCCACCATGAACGAATGTGTGTAATTTAACACCAGTTCTTATGTATAAAGCACCTATACCTTTTGGTCCATAAATCTTATGAGATGACATACTCATTAAATCTATATTTAACTCTTTAACATCTATTGGTATATTTCCAGCAGCCTGAACAGCATCTGTGTGGAATATAACATTATGTTTTTTAGCTATTTCTCCTATTTCTTTTATAGGTTGTATAGTACCTACTTCGTTGTTAGCAAACATTATACTTATTAATATAGTTTTATCTGTTATTGCTTTTTCAACATCTTCAGCATTTACTCTACCATCAGCATCTACATCTAAGTATGTTACTTCAAATCCGTGATGCTTTTCTAAATATTCACAAACATGTAATATACCATGATGTTCTATTTTAGAAGTTATTATGTGATTTCCTTTAGCCTTATTTGCAAAAGCAACTCCTTCTATTGCCCAGTTGTCACTTTCTGTTCCACCAGCTGTAAAGTATATTTCATTTGGTTTTGCATTTATAAGATTAGCTACAGTTTCTCTTGATTTATCTAAAACATTCTTTGCATCTCTCCCGAAAGAATGAAAACTTGATGCATTTCCGAAAGTTTCAGTGAAGTAAGGCATCATAGCATCTAATACTTCTTGTTTTACAGGAGTTGTAGCCGAATAATCCATATATATTTTTCTTTTTTCCATTTCATTCATCTCCTAAATCTATTTTATAATTAAATCTGTTATATCATTTATGTTTTTATTTTTATTGTAATCATCTATCATGTTTTGAAGTGTTATTGAATTTATAACATCTTCAATACCTTTTTTAAGTCTTTCCCAAACAATTTTGGTAACGCATATTCCAGAGTTTTCACATATATCTTCATCTACTACACAATCTGATATTGAAACAGGACCTTCAAGTACTATTAGTATATCCCCTACAGTTATATCTTTAGGTTCTTTAACTAATAAGTATCCTCCTTGAGCACCCCTTACACTTTTGATCAATCCAGCTTTTTTAAGTGCTGAAAATATTTGCTCTAAATATTGCTCTGATATATTTTGCTTTTGAGCTATTTGTCTTAATGGAACTGGTCCATTTTTCTGTGTCAACGAAAGCTCAAACATTGCTTTTAGTCCGTATCTACCTTTAGTTGATAACTTCATTTTATACACCTTCTTTTCAAATAGGTATTCCCGACTAACTTACTAGGTTTTATCTTCAAGATTATTTTATTATATCCTAGTGATCTTGTCAACATTAAATTCATACTATTTTTGTAGGAATTAAAAAAAGAGTTAAAACCTTGTGTTTTCAACTCTTTTTATTCTTTACCTATAATAAATTACCCACTGACCGACTTCTTTAAACCCTAATTTTTTATAAATTTTTCCCGCATCTTCATTATCATAAAATAGGCATGGCTTCTTTTTTTCATTTATCAAATTATTACATAACTTAACTATACATTTTGTTGCATATCCCTTATTCCTATACATAGGGTGTGTACCTACTCCAACTATCATTGCATGTGTAGAGCTTTCTGATGTAGATTTTGCCATAGATACAATTTTTTTATCCTTTTCAATGTAATAACCTCTTCCAGTTCTTAAATTTTCTCTTATACTTTGTATTGTAGGTTTTTGAAATTCATTTATATCTTCATATAAACTTAGTATTTTACCTATCTTTCCAAATCTTATTTTTTTAACATCACTATCTAATTTATATTCATTTAAATAGCTTCTATTTTTCAATATACAAAAGTTCACAATTCTTTTTCTATCATAATTAATATATGGCTCTATATATTTTAAAGTTTCAATTTTTCCATTTATGTTGCTAAATGGTAGGTTGCTTATATGATCAATAAAGCAAGTCAAGTCGCTATTGTCATAAGAATACAACGTTAATAAATCAAAGTATTGTATAAGTAATCCATTTATATCCCCAACAGTGTTTAAATCTCCCCATATATTAAAGAATTGATTATCATATCCATATCTTTCAATATCTCCTATTACAAATAAATTAAAATCTTCTTCTTTTCTTAAGTATTCAATAATTTGATTATGGTAACATTCATCTAACTTTAGAATCATTTTATCCTCCGACATATAAGTTTAATGCTAAATAATATGTTATTAGTTATTTATTTATTCTTTTTTATAAGGCTTTTTTCCTTCATTAAATTAGTTATTATTTTATAATTATATCAAATTAAAACAAAATTTTATTTTTATAGTCAAATTACTTGAAAATGTATTTTCATAGTGATATATTAGTTTTAATAATTTCAGAAAGAAGGGTTAATTATGACTGTATTAGATGTCTTTGTTAAAAATTTATGTGGAACATTTAATAACGATGAGCAAATAGAATCTGAATTGAAAAAAGGTAAGGTAAAACACCCTTATGCAAAACATATAAATGGTATATGTAATGATAAAATTAAAAATTTACCGAAAGATTTTAAAGGTTACTTTGTTATAGAGGAAAGTTATTATAAACAAGGTAATTTCAGCAACATATTACCTCATTTATTTTTATTTACACTAAATGAAGATAATAAGGTTGTGTTAACATCATATGAATTACCTGGAGGAGTTAAAAAAGAAGATTTTAGAAATGATAACGAATCATTAACAATGGATTATAATGATTTAATCGTATCTGAAAAATTTACTCCTATGGTCTATGATGAATCTAACGGAGTATTTACGGGAGAAAGTATCAGTCATTTTTCACCTGTAACTAAATTTGAACTAAAAGAAAGAATAGAAGACTCTACATTATATGTAAGCGAAGTTTTTTATAAAAACGATAAAATAACTTTTGGATTTGTAGATCCACTAATATATAAAAGAATATAATAAAAAGGTACAGCATCAAAGCTGTACCTTTCTTAATTTTAACTACTCACTTTTATTCTTCAAAACTTTCCAATACTGCTCAAATGATTTTTCATTTTTGTTTAATCCATGATTATAATACTTTCTATCCTTTATAGGCTCAGGTAAATACTGTTGATCTACATAATTATTATCATAGTCATGAGGATATTTATATTCAAGTCCTCTACCTAGCTTAGCTGCTCCTGAGTAATGAGCATCTTTTAAGTGCATGGGTATATCACCTGTTTCTATGCTATCTAAATCAGCTAATGCTAAATCTATAGCACTTATTACTGAATTTGACTTAGGGCACTGAGCTAAGTATATTGTAGCTTGTGCAAGAGGAATTCTAGCTTCTGGAAACCCTAGTTGAAGAGCTGCTGAAACGCAAGCTTCAGTTATGGTTATAGCTTGAGGAACAGCAAGTCCTACATCCTCACTTGCAACGCACAATAATCTTCTTGTTATTCCTTGTATATCTCCTGCTTTTACGAGCCTTGCTAAATAATGTATGGCTGCATCTGCATCTGAGCCTCTAAGAGATTTATGAAATGCAGATAGTATAGAATATCCATCATCCCCACCTCTATCAAAATTCATCATTTTTACAGTTGAGCAATCCATAACATTTTCTAGTGTTATATTTACACTATTATTTGTTATATCTGTCCCTAAATTTACAACTAGCTCTAGCTTGTTTAACGCACTTCTCATATCTCCATTACAAGTTTGAGCAATATACTCTAATGCATTTTCGTCAACATTTATAGAATCATATGTATTAAATTTTTTAATTTTTTCTACAGATTTTTTTAGACCTTCAAATATATCATTTTTATTTATTGGTTTAAATTCGAATATAGTACTTCTACTTAATATAGCTTTATATACTACAAAATATGGATTGTCAGCTGTACTTGCTATTAATGTAACTGATCCATCCTCTATAACTTCAAGAAGTGATTGTTGTTGCTTTCTATTCAAAGCTTGTATCTCATCTAGCATTAAAATTATTCCGTTATACGAAAATAAATCTCTCTTACTGCTATCTATAGCATCTTTAATCTCTTTAGTTCCACAGTTAACTGCGTTCAACTTTATATATTTTTTACCTGTTACATTAGCTATTATATTCGCTAATGTAGTTTTTCCTGTACCAGGAGGACCATATAAAATCATATTTGGAATAGTTTTATTTTCAATAAGTTTATTTATAATTTTCCCTTTTCCTATTATGTGAGTTTGCCCTATCATGTCATCTATTTGTTGAGGTCTTAATCTATCAGCTAATGGTTGCATTTTTACCTCCTAACTTTATATGTAAAATTGTATATAAATAAAAATCTAGTTCTTTTTTACTTACATTATTATACTACCTTTTAAATTTTATTTCAGCTATAGTACTTTTACTATATATCATTTTTTCTAATCAAGCCTTATCTTAGGAATAAATTTTATTTTAAATTAGTATATTTATAGTATATGTGATTGTTGAAAGGGGATATTTTATGCAATATATGAATATGAATGCAATTAGAGAGAAAGGACAACTCTCTATAAATGGAGTTGGAACTGTTAAGGTTAGAGCTGACTTAGCTTTGTTGACAGTAGGTGTAACTACATCTAATCCTGATGTTCAAGTAGCTCAAGTAGAAAATTCAAATACTGTAAATGCTATAATAATTAGTCTAACTGATTATGGCATTCCAAAAGAAAATATAAATGCTTATGATGTTTCTATAAATAAAAAATATGATAATATATCAAATGAACTTGTAGCGTATGAAATTACTACTACTTTAAGAGTTGAAATCACTAATCTAAAAAATTTAGGCGATGTCTATTCTTTGGCTATAGAAAACGGCGCTAATAGTAATATTAATATTTCATTTACTATATCAGATACAGCTCCTCATTATAAAGATGCACTTTTAGCTGCAACTCAAGATGCATTGGATAAAGGTGCATTATTAGCTAAAAACCTTGGTATAAAATTAAGACCTTTACCTGAAAGTATTTTTGAAAATAGCACTTCAATTTATTCTGTAAGTAAAAGAGATGTTGGATATGCAAGCTCTCCTTATCTTTCATCTGGGGATTTAGTAGTTACAGCTCAAGTAACTGTTGTCTTCAATACTTATATATAAAAATAAAAAAGCTGCTATAAAAGCAGCTTTTTATACTATACAATTTTCTATTTGAACTATATAATCACTACAATGTTCACATATTATTATACTTACTATATAACTATCATCTACTTTCCCAGCTCTACTTAACTTATTAAATGACATTCCTTCATATTCTTTATCTATATCACTAATTACATATTTACCATCTTTTGAAAATACATAAAAATGATATTCTAAGAATCCAAAGAATTTTTGTTTTTCTTTAACTCCAGCTAAACACTCTGGACAAGCTTCTTGATAGTATTCTAAATCAAAATCAATATTTTCATCTTGGTTTAATAATCTTAAAACCTCATCTAAATCTATATTAGATACTGGCTTTTCTTCATCATTTATTAGCCCACTACAGTTGCTTTCATTTAGTTCATACTCTTTTTCTCTAAATTTAAATTTTAAATTACTCATGATACACCTCTTTTACTTTATATTCATTGGAGTTTCTTGCTTTTTAGTTGTTTCATATTCATCTTTAGTTATATATCCTAATTCTTGCATTTTATATAAAATTATATCTCGTCTTTTTTTAGCTGCTTCATAATCTGTGGAGTATAGTCCTGGATTGTTTGTTATCCCAGCCAATAGCGCACATTCACCTAAATTAAGTTCACTTACGTTTTTGTCAAAATAGATTTCGGCTCCTTTTGCGACTCCATATGAACTTTTTCCTAAATATATATTATTTAAATAAAGTTCTAATATTTCTCGTTTGTTCATATGTTTATTCATTTGCTTAGCGTTATACATGTCTTTAAGTTTTCTTTTTATAGTTTGGTCTGTAGTAGTTAAAAGATTCTTTGAAAGTTGCATTTCAAGTGTGCTTCCACCTTGTGTAGATTTACTGAAAACATTGTGTACCATCGATCTAGCTAAAGCCATATAATCTACACCTTTATTATCATAAAATCGTTCATCCTCTATAGAAACTATAGCATTTTGTAAATTCACAGGAATTTTACTTATACTTACATATTCGCTACTTATTGACTTGTCCTTCATATATGAGTATGTAAGTTCAGGAGTATTTCTAAACATTACATTCATTAATGCGTTTCCAGCTATAGCCCCTACAAATGATATTATAAGTAAAAATATTAATGATTTTTTTAGTACTCCTAAAAACTTTTTATTTCTTAATTTCTTTTTAGCTCTTACTTTTTCAACTCTTTTCCCACTACTTGTATATTCTTTTCTATTATCATAATTAATACTATTCTCAGCTCTATTTATGTTATTTTTTTTAATAACTTGAGTTTTTGAGTTTACATTATGAGAGCTAATTTTCTTACGCCTTATTTTATTATTTCCATCATCATAATAACTCATTTTTTTCTCTCCTTTTTAAATATATGAGTAATTATACCTTTTTATGCCAAATAAATCAAAACTTTAATTGTATATAGTTTTATGTTTTTTTGTGCTTATTATTTAAAATTATTTTATATAAATTTTGAAATTTTTGTGTAAACTTGATTTTTTAGGGTATAATAAAATCTGACACAAAATTTTAGGAGGTATTTATTATGGCTTACAAAATAAATGATGCTTGCATAAGCTGTGGAGCATGCGAACCAGAATGTCCAGTTAGTTGTATATCTGCAGGAGATGACAAATACGTTATAGATCCTGATGTATGTATAGAATGTGGAACTTGTAACAGCGTATGTCCTGTTGATGCTCCTCAACCAGAATAATACATAAATAAAATAGACAAAAAAAAGAAAAGCTAATAGCTTTTCTTTTTTTGTCTATTTTCAAATGCAAAATTCAATTTGATTTATTTTATACTTTTTTGTCGAAAATTGTTGACATATTTGTCGAATCTTGTTATTATTATTTCAGAAGGTTATTCCCCTGATAACCTTAAAATTTTTACTCCCCAAATAAAATATATTCCCTAATAAACCCCTTTTTATAATATATTTTACCCCTTTAAAAGCCTTACTTTGATCGGTATGAAAGTAAGGCTATTATTTTATTTACTTCCTTAAAAGCCTCAGATTTTTTTTCTATATATTCATAACAATAACCTTTATATATATTATATTTTCTGCTTTCCTTATTAACTCTTATAGTTTTTATATTCCAATAACCTGAATCCTCACTAACTATAATTTGTATAATAGTATTGTCATTGTTCCTTCTTGTAAAGTAATGATTTTCATCACTACCTTCGTATTTCCAATCTAAGTTTTCATTTATACACTTAATATCATTGATTATCTCTGATACATTTTCATATCTATCTTGTGGACTTACATTTATACATTTTTCAATTATACTTATCATGTCTTTAGGAACATGTGGTAAATATTTATTTCTTTTAGGGAATTTTCCACATGCTGATGCTACTTTAACCATGTTTATATCTTTATATTTTTTTAATTGATTATTATATTCTAAATTTCCATTACACATTCTATACAAAGTTGTACCTATTTGGTATATATCAACTTTTCTATCTATAACAGTGCTCTTACATTGTTCTGGAGCTATATGTTTATAATAAACATTTCTTAATTTACCAACTCCATTTTTATTTAAATATACAGCTGAGCCAAAATCAGTTAATACAGCTTTATTTTCATTACTTATAAGTATATTATTTGGTTTTATGTCACAGTGTGCAATTCCTATATTGTGTATATACTCAACAGCATACAAGAAATCTAGTGCATAATTCTTTATTTCTCGTATAGTTAAATTTCTTGTTTCTAATAAATGATATAGTGATCCATTTTTATAATAAGGCATTGTTATATATATATTTTCATCATCATATGATACATGATTTATTTTTATTATATTCGGATGATTTGCTTTACATATTTTTTTCGGTTCTTCAAAACATTTTTCTGGATTTTTAAAAGATGATTTTTTTATTTTCTTTAATATGAATTGTCTCCCCATTTGACTATCTTCAACTAAATATAACTTTGAATTAACCCCTTCAGATTTTAAAGGTTTTATTATTTTTAAGTCTATATTAGTAATTATATCCATAATATAGTATCACCACCTAAAAACACTCCTATCATAACCCCCATTACTGTCACTCCTAACTCTGCATTTTTATGACTTATATATACTATGATTTTTAAGTATAAATAAACACTAAAAAAGCAAATTCAATTTTGTATACTTAAAAAACCCTTATACTTATTTTAGTAAGTATAAGGGTTTTTTGTTACTTATTTAGTTCAAGAAATAATTTTGCAGTAGCTAGTGTATCACTATCTGCTCTATGTGCATTTTTATTTTCTATATTATAGTACTCACACGCAGTTTCTAATTTTTTATTTTTTCCTTTATATTCTTTGTTCTGCTTTAAAAGTTCTAAAGTACATATATGATTATTAATAGGCTCTAGACCCATTTTGTCTAAATAAAAATTCAAGAACTTTAAATCAAATTTAGCGTTATGTGCAATTATTGTTTTTTCGCCTACATATTCTCTAAACTTAGGTAGAACTTCTTCTAAACTTTTTTCATTTTCCACCATTTCATTACTTATATTAGTTATATCACTTATAAATGTAGGAATTATTCCATTAGGTTTTATTAATCTTGAATAATTTCTACCTATTTTATTATCTATAATTTCAGTTACACCAATCTCTATAATCTCGCAACCTTTGTATGGATCTAAACCAGTAGTTTCTAAATCTACTACAATAAATTCTTTTTTCATATAAAACCTCTCACCTTCATATAGTTATATGTATAATTATATCAAATTTTAGCATATATTAAAAAAGAAAAAGCAATAACAAATTATGTTAATGCTTTTTCTTTTCATATTTATAAATTAATTCTTGTCCTTTTTTATATTTTTAATATCAAATATTAGTTTTATCATTTATTTAAATCCTTTTTTAGGAATTTTAGGACTTTCTAAAAATACTAATCCATTTCCTTGAACCTTTTTATCATAACTTAAATCTAAAGTAAACTTAATAAGTTGTGCATATATTTCTGACTCGCTTAGTTCTCTTTCAAACGCTCCATCTGAGTAGTTCTTTATAAGAGCTAGTGCTCCACTAACATGAGGAGCCGCCATACTTGTTCCATCTAAAATTGCATACGAGTTATTTTTATAAGTAGACAAAATGCCTACTCCTGGTGCCATTACGTCTAGATAATTATTACTATTTGAAAAATATGCAGGTTTAGCATTCTCATCTACAGCTCCAACTGAAATAACTTCACTGTATGCAGCTGGATAAGAATATTCATTTGTAGATGAGTTATTATCTCCATCATTTCCTGCTGCACAGACCACTAATATATTATTGCTTGCAGCTTTTCTTATAGCTTTATGAAGATTTTCATCATCAATATATCCACCTAATGACATACTTATAACATCTACCTTCTTACTTGTAGCATAATTAATAGCATTTATTATCCATTTATACTCGCCTTCTCCATCTCCATTTAAAGCCTTTAAAATCATAAGACTGCATTCAGGCGCAACACTAAGAACAATTCCAGCAACATGAGTTCCATGGCCTACATAATCATTAGCTATATCTTTATTTGAGTTATCATCTTTTGTAAAGTTTCTTGTGTGTGCTATATTATTTTTTAGTGCTTTATGTTCAACATCACAACCCGTATCTATAATAGCTACCGTAATTCCTTTTCCACGGTTTGATTTAGCCCAAAATTTATCAGCTCTAATCATTTTAACCCCATAGGAAACTATTTTAGTCTCTCTACTAACTTCATTTACTTTATATGGAAGCAATTTCATTTTGCTCATCTAATACAACTCCTTTGATAACATTCATACTGAATTATATACAATTTAAAGTTATATTGTGATAAGCCTTAAGCGTAAAAAATGTCCTAAGGTTTAATCCTTAAGACATTTTTATTCTTTAAATTTATTTTTTATCAGCTATTAGTTCTTTTATAGCTCCTATACTTCCAAGTAATCCTTGTGATTCATATGGAATGAATACTTTATTTTCACCTTTAGCCATTTCGCTTAATGCTTCTACATATTTAACAGATAACATTGCTTCATCCACATTAGCATTTTTAAGAGCTTCATATACCATTCTAACTCTATTTGCTTCTGCTTCTGCAATTTTATTGATTGCTTCTGCTTCCCCTTCTGCAATTCTAATTTGAGATTCTCTCTTAGCTTCTGCATGAAGTATAGCAGTTTGCTTTTCACCTTCTGCCTTTAATATTTGAGATTCTTTATGTCCTTGTGCCCCAGTTATAGCAGCTTGTTTTGTACCTTCTGCTTGAAGTATAACTGCACGTTTCTCTCTCTCTGCTCTCATTTGTTTTTCCATTGCTTCTTTTATATCCGCTGGAAGATCTATGTTTTTAATTTCAACTCTTTCTACTCTTACTCCCCATTTATCAGTAGCTTCATCAAGTATTATTCTAAGTTTATTATTTACATCATCTCTTGAAGATAGCGTTCTGTCTAGTTCCATAGTTCCTATTACATCCCTTAATGTAGTAGTTGTTAAATATCTTATAGCTTGAACTAAATTAGCTATTTCATAAGTTGCCTTAAAAGAATCTGTAATTTGATAATACACAACTGTATCAATTGACATTGTAACGTTGTCTTTAGTTATAACAGGTTGTGGTGGAGAATCTATAACTTGAGTTCTAAGATCTATTCTCTTAACAACTCTATCTAATATAGGAATAACTATATTTAATCCTGATTCACCTGTTTTCCAATACTTCCCTAATCTTTCTACTATAATAACTTCTGATTGTTTTACTATTTTAATAGTAGAAAAAGCTAAAACTATAACTAATACTATTAAAACTGTAAAGAATATTGATGCAAACATTTAAAACCCTCCCTTATGCAATTTTTACAATTAATTTTACCCCATCTATTTTTTCAACAACTACATTGGCATCTTTAGGTATTTCTATTGAATTAACTGATGTTGCAGTCCAAACTTCTCCATTTAATTTTACTAATCCAGGTTCGTCTGAGCTAATATCTTTTACTACTACACCAGTTTTTCCTATTAAAGCATCTATGGTAGATGGTTTTATTTCTTTATTTACCTCAAAGTATCTCTGAAGTACACTTCTACCAAATATAATTCCTATCCCTGAAACAATACACATTATTACGATTTGTGCACCCCAAGAAGGTATTATAAATGATGCTAGCCCTGCTACAAGGCAGCCTATGGCGAAAAATATAGATAGAAAGCTTACTGTAACAGCTTCAATTATAAGTAATACTATCCCTATTATAATCCATATTAAAAACATTAAATCTCCCTCCTTAAGTATACTATACCCTATTTCAATTACCTTTGTAATTATAGTATATGCTTTGTAGCCTTATTGTAACTACTTAAATGTTTTTTATTACCTCTTTTTCGTTTTTGCTTATATCTATATTTTTTATCTCTTTGTTTTCTTTTCCTTCTCTGATAAGCTCCCCTTTAGTTATTATTTCATCTTTTATACAAACTTCAATCTTTGTTCCATTTACTAAATAATATGTTCCTATTCCACTTTTCTTATCATCTTTCCATTCCCCTATATATCTATAACTTTCACATGTATAAGTTCCAACTCCGGATTTTTTTCCATCTTTATATTCGCCTTCGTAAACTGAATTATCTTTATATACATATAAACCTTTTTCATCAAATTTATCATCTTTAAAATAACCTTTATAACTTTCTCCATTTCTATACTTTAATATCCCATAACCTTTTTTATATCCATATTTAAATTCACCTTCATATATGTCTCCAAATTCATTAGTATGTACACCTTTTCCATGATATACATTATTTTTAAATTCACCTATATATTTACTTCCATCAGCATATGAGTAACTTCCTTTTCCATTTAATTTGTCTTCTTTATATTCACCTTCAAATACTCCTCCGTTATTACATACATACTTGCCTTTTCCTTCTCTTAATCCATCGGTAAAAGTGCCCGAAAACTTATCTCCATTGTTGTATATAATAAGTCCTTTCCCTTCTCTTTTTCCATTTCTAAACTCACCTTTGTAAATATCCTTATTTACAAAAGTATACATTCCTATCCCCTCTATAGTTCCAAATTTAAAATCCCCACTATAAATAGAGCCATCACTATAAATATACTTTCCTATACTATGCATCAAATCTTCTTTCCATAAACCTTCATATCTATCCTTATTTGCAAAGATGCAAATTCCAAATCCGCTTCTTTTTCCGTCCACTAATTCCCCTTTATATGTATCTCCATTATCATATTTTAAAATTTCATATTTATCATCTTTATTACTTATTTTGGTACTTTTAACTGAGTTATTACTCTCGTCAGTTTGATTTCTTTTAATCCCTCTATATCCACCTCTCAAATTATTTGTTTTTTCACTATATCCGTTGATACTTTTTCTTTGTTTATTCTTTCTAATTTCTAAAATAAATAATAATAACTTAATTCCCATAAATGCCATTGATAAAGTAATAAATATAACAAATACCATTTCAAAATAACTTTTTATACCTTCCATACATAGTCCTCCTTATATTCTTATAATATAAGTTTATATATACAAGTCCAAAAAAATGATTTTATTTATACGACAGAAGATAATGAATTTTTTAACAAAAAAGACTGCCCCAAAGTAAAATCTGCAACTAAGTATTAAACTTATACAAATTTACTGCAAGACAGTCTGTATATTCTTATTTAGTTTATGTAAAAAATATTATCCTCTTATTTCTGCAGCTGTAACTATCTTATGATTTCTAAATACATAACTTCCTGCAAATCCTACAATAGAACTTATTACAGCACATATAGCCATACATATTAAAACTTCTTTAGCGGGGTTAAATGCAAACATAACTGGAAGTCCTGCAGATGGTGCAGCTGTCCCTGGTGCATTATTCACAAGCCCCATAGCTGAAACTACTACTCCTCCAAGCGCCCCACTTATAAAGTTTGTTACATATATAGGTATTGGATTTGCTGATATTATATCTGCTTGTGTTAATGGTTCAATTACAACAGATATAGTGTCTCTTGTATCTCCAAATTTTAATTTTTTAAATAATATAAAGTTTGCAAAAGATGTTGCTGATATAGGTAGTGATGCTATCGCCATAGGTACTCCTGTTAAACCTAGCATAGCTGTAAGTGCCATAGAACTTAATGGAGATGTTGATATTAATGTGAAGAATCCTCCTATTATTAATCCCATTACTATTGGACTTGAATTTGTAGATCCTGCTATTACTTCTCCTATTGTTAATAATGTACTATTTACTACAGGTTCTAATGACACACCTATTAACCTAGTTATTGGTGCCATTACAATTACCATGACTAATAAATCAAGTCCTGGAGGAACTTTTTCTTCTAAATACTTAACTGCAAATGACATTAAATATCCAGCTATAAATCCTGGTAGTATTCCTAATCCTGAACAAGTTATTCCTAGTAACATTGAATATACCGGAGAAACTCCTAATGCTAACATAACTAATGATGCTGCAACTAAACCTCCAAGTCCTCCATTTATTGATCCTAGTTCACTAAGAAATGGAATTCCAAGAGTATTTCCTAGTAATGAAAACTGTATAGCTTCCACTAAAAATGTAGCACACGCTGCACTAGCTAGTGCACCCATAGCCTTCATACCATGCGGCGCCTTGTAACTAAATACTGAGAACGCGGTCAGTACTGCTAATAATAATACTGTTCCTTTTATAACTTCCATTTTTAAAGCCCCCTCTTTTGTCCAAAAAATGTTAACCTTTTCCTATATTATAATCTAAAACCTAATCATCTTGCAATAATTTTCAAAATATTTCCATTATATATAATATTTTTTATACACACAAAAACAAACCAACTACTGCTAAAATGCGCTTAGTAGCTGGCTTGTAAAACTTCTTCTAAATTTAATTTTTCTTCTTCTAAATCTTGTTCAAATAGTTCTAATATTTGAGTCAATTCTTGTTTATATTGGTCTTGACCTAACTTATAATACGATAAATCTTCCATTAATTCCATCATATCTAGGTACACATTTTCTAATAGATAAAAGTATCCCTCACTTATATCAATAAGGTTCTTAAATGTAAGTAATTTTTTACTAACATCTTTTATATATTCTATATTGTATATATCTAAATCAATTATAGACTTTAGATATAATCTTAAGGTTTTTAAAATCTCTATAGAAATATCATCTAAATTTACATTTTCTTCATCAACATGCACTCTATGTTTATATTCTTCAAAAACAAATTCTAAATTTGTATTAATTTCGACAAAAGGGTTTTTTATTAAATCTTTTATAATCAACAATTCTCTTATACATTTTTTATTAGTTAATGTCATGTCTAATATAAGCAAATTGTATGCATCGGCTAAAGGATCGTGTGCTTCTCCGTCAAACTCAACATTTGAATATTCAAGTAAATTCTTTAAAGATATATAATTTATACATCTAATACCTTTATTTAAGTATTCTTTTTTTATGTCAATAAATAAATCTTTTATATTATTAACAAACCTTGGATGGTTATTTTTTTTAGAACTTCTTCGATCTGTATTTGCAAAACATGTTAAATCTAGATTCCCAAAAGTATAAATACCTTCTATTTCTGAAAACTCACCTAGCCATTTTTTGAAATCTCTCATTACCTCTTCATAAGTAGGTGCATCAGCAATTTCTTCATTGGTTATTTTAGTAAGTTCTTCTATGTGAGGATATATATCAATCTCGCTTACTGGTTTTATCAACGATTTAAAATTTGAAATGTCCTTTGTAGCCATATCGTATTTTACAGCTCCAATAGCAATAATATCAGCATTATTTATATCTCTTCCATATTTAGAATTTGACATATTCATCTCAAAATCTATATATATTTTTTTCATCCCCTTCATCCTCTCTAAAGCATAAAACCTATACATTTTACCACTTAATTAAATTTATCATAATATAATTTTATAATACATTTTTATTAATATCAATCTAAAAGAAAAAGGATGTACTAAGTACACCCTACTCAAATCTCTCTAGGAAAGAATGTTTTTCTCCATCCTGTTGCCATCCTAAAACTGAATCAATATTTACATTTTCTGCAGCTTTAAAAATAGATTTTTCTACATCTTTGAAGTTATCGCCTAAGTTCTTAATAAGATCTTTTATTTCATATCTCTTATTACCTGTCTTTTTAGCCGCTACCATACAAGCGCAGTTTAAAGGCCATATACCACTATTTTGTATAAATCTAACTATATGTTCTTCTCTTATATAGTATAAAGGTCTTATTATTTCGATTCCATCAAAGTTTGTAGATTTTAACTTTGGAAGCATTGTTTTAAAGTTACCCGCGCATAATAAATTAAGCATTGTTGTTTCTATTACATCATCATAGTGATGTCCTAAAGCTAATTTATTACATCCTAACTCTTCTGCTTTAGAATATAATGCTCCTCTTCTCATTCTTGCACACATATAACAAGGATAATCTTTTGCTATTTCATCTGCAATTTCAAATATTTTTGAATCAAATAAATGTATAGGTATATCTAAGTATTCACAGTTATCTACTAATAATTGTCTTATATCTTTATGATATCCAGGGTCCATAGCTATAAATTCAACGTCAAAGTTTACTTGACTATGTCTTTTTAACTCTTGGAACATCTTTGCCATAAGCAAACTATCTTTTCCTCCAGATATAGCTACTGCAATCTTGTCGCCTTCTTCAACTAAATTATATGCTCTTATAGCCTTTATAAACTTAGACCATAAGTTTTTTCTATATCTTTTTACAATACTTCTTTCGATATCTTTAAGTGGCTGTCTTTCATCAAAAGGAACTATAATTTCACAGCCTTTTCCTGCTAATTCGCTCATTCAATCACCTCATCTTTTTGTGAACATGCAACTTATTTTATCATAAAGCCCAATATTAGTTCAAGATATTCCTACCTTATATCTAATTATTTCCCAGAAAATCATTTGCTTTTATTATTATCTTCAAATTTCTGCTTATTATATATGTTTTTTAATTTATAAATTTTGTGTAACTTTTTAGCTACATATGAATATTATGCTATTAGATACAGTTAATTTAACTGTTATTTAGATATAATTTTTAAAATACATCATTTGAACTGGAGGAATTTTGGTGAACGATAGAAACGATAGAATTGTAAAAAAGAATTGTGGTTGTGAATTAGCTAGACCATATGTTAATGATCAAGTGTTTTGCAAAATGTATAATTTGTCAAAAGCACTTCAATATGGAACTATATTTCCTGAATTAAATTTATGGGAATCTACTATGTACAATAAAGATTTATATAGATATATAAAAAAAATTAATGGAGGTAAAAGATAATGGCTACACGTGCTGATATGTTGACAGATATAGAAGAACTTTGTTTTGCATGTTTAGATATGAACTTATACCTAGACAATAATAAAGATGATGAAAGAGCATTAGCAACTTATAACAAACTATGTTCAGAGTTTGCTAAAGCTAGAATGAACTATGAAAAAAGATATGGACCATTAAATAACTTTGGATACTCTCCAAGTCAAAGTCCTTTTCAATGGGTAGAAGGTCCATGGCCTTGGGAAAATAAATTTTATGAAATGTAAATAGGGGGATAATTTTATGTGGATATATCAAAAAACTTTACAACATCCAGTAAATCTTAAATCTAAGGATTTAAAAATGGCTAAGTATTTAATAACTCAATTTGGAGGTCCTAATGGAGAATTGGCAGCGGCTTTAAGATATTTATCTCAAAGATTTACTATGCCAACAAGTAAGTCTAAGGGACTTTTAACCGATATTGGTACAGAAGAACTAGCTCACGTTGAAATGATTGCTAGTATGGTTTATCAACTTACTCAAGATGCAACTCCAGAAGAACTTAGAAAAGCTGGACTTGGTGAAAACTACGCACAAAATGGATTTGGAATATTCCCGTCAGATGCTCATGGCGTTCCTTTTTCAGCATCTACAATAGCTGTTATGGGAAATCCGGTAACAGACTTGCATGAAGATATGGCTGCAGAGCAAAAAGCTTTAGCAACTTATTATCAACTTACTAATTTAACTGACGATGTAGATATTAAAAATGTTCTTCGTTTCTTAGGTGAAAGGGAAATCATTCATTATCAAAGATTCGGAGAAGCTTTAATGGATATATATGATTACCAAGAAAGTAAAAAAACATTTTAATAAAAATAAAGCAGGTTCTATTATTTAATAGAACCTGCTTTATTTTTATTAAACATTAGATAAAACTCTTATCTTCGTCTCTTCATCTAATATATTAAATATTTTTAAGCTTTCATATTCTTCAACCATAGATGTCTGTAAATACTTATATAACACATCTAAAACTGCATATTGCCCTTGGTTTCTAAAATACAACTGCAAATTAGATATATAAATCATATAACACTTATTCATTCTGATTTCTACATATTGTGAGTTACTTGACAATCTTGCATTTTCAAATAGCTCTTTTAACCTCATATATGCACATTCTGAATCTCTATTAGTTACACAGTTACTTAATCTTTCATCTAGAGCGTTCTCTATGTTTAAAACAGCATCTCTATCCATATAAAATTCTATATAGCAATTATTCTTACTGTATTTAAATTGGTAAAAATCAGTTATTAAGCACATGACTACACTCCTTCACTTAATACTATAATTATGATGACTT
The DNA here is from genome assembly GCF_032465715.1 of Paraclostridium sp. MRS3W1. Taxonomy (NCBI): domain Bacteria; kingdom Bacillati; phylum Bacillota; class Clostridia; order Peptostreptococcales; family Peptostreptococcaceae; genus Paraclostridium; species Paraclostridium sp. MRS3W1. The sequence continues at coordinate 20,891 of NZ_JAWDJM010000076.1, forward strand.
TATTAGTATTTTCAATTTGCAATCATATTTATACACATAAAGTAAAAAAAAATAAAAAGCTTACGCTTTTTATTTTTATAAAACTCTTCTTGCATTTGTAAATTTAGAATTATAGTAACTGTTGAACTGTGATATTACAACTTTTCCAGCTCCTGATGAAGCATGTATAAATTCATTATTTCCAATATATATACCAACATGGTTTACTACACCGTCTCCATCTGTATCAAAGAAAACTAAATCTCCTTTTTGAAGATTACTTTTGCTTACAGATGTTCCATATTTACTTTGCTCTTTAGAAACTCTAGGAAGGTTTACTCCTGCTCCATTTTTAAATGAATATAAAGTGAATCCTGAACAGTCAAAAGTATTTGGACCTTCAGCTCCCCATACATATGTCTTTCCTAATTGTTGTTTAGCAATATTTATAACTTTATCTGCACTAGATGATTGTCCTGGATTTTCTCCACCACCTGAATCTACAGTTCCTAAATATTGAGATGATACATATCCTATTGTTCCATTATAATTTATTTTTGACCACCCATTACTTTCTGATATTACTCCTACTTGAGTTCCTCTGCTTAATGATCTTATAACAGAGTAATTAGTTCCTGGCCCTTGTCTAAAGTTTACACTGCTAGCAGTAACTTGTTTATTTTCTTTTACTGTATTATCTTCTTGTCCGCCACCTGAATTTATATCTCCTAAATATTGAGATGATATATATCCTATTGTTCCATTATAGCTTATTTTTGACCATCCATTACTTTCTGATATTACTCCTACTTGTGTTCCTCTGCTTAATGATCTTATAACAGAGTAATTAGTTCCTGGCCCTTGTCTAAAGTTTACACTGCTAGCAGTAACTTGTTTATTTTCTTTTACTGTATTATCTTCTTGTCCGCCACCTGAATTTATATCTCCTAGGTATTGAGATGATATATATCCCACTGTTCCATTACAGCTTATTTTTGACCACCCATTACTTTCTGATATTACACCTACTTGTGTTCCTTTGTTTAAAGTTTTTATAACTGAATAACTTGTTCCCGGCCCTTGTCTAAAGTTTACGCTATTTCCTGTAACTTGCTTATTCCCTTTTACCGTATTGTCCTCTTCATTTCCTGTAGATCCTGATACATAATCACTATGTACAAATCCTTCTGTTCCATTGTACTTAATTTTTGTCCAAGAACCTACAGTTTCTATATATTCAACTTTATCTCCTGTGTTTAACTTTCCAATAGATGAGTAATTAGTCCCTGGCCCTTGTCTGAAGTTTACAGAATTCCCTTTTATAGTTCTATAATCAACACTTTTAGTTTGTTCATTCGTATTAGCAAACGATACCCCAGTAGAAGCTGGAATTATTATCGCCGCTGAAATTAATCCAGCTATCATGCTTTTTTTCTTTAAATTCATATAGTTGCTTTGCTCCTCTCCCTATAAATATTCGATAATTTCAATAATATATTTTTATACTATAGTTATTATTACAAAATTGTAACATTTTGTCTACATTTGTAACGACTTCCCAATTATTACCTAGTTATATGTCAATTCATTATATACGGATTTTTTACTTTTTTCTTTATACATATAATTTTTATACTTTTCTTGAAGTTACTTCTTTTTATGTGCTAATATATTTAATAGGTTTTATTAAGGAGGTTTTAAATATGAAACTGATATTAGCAGAAAAACCCTCTGTTGCTAAAACAATAGCCTCATTTTTAGGTGCTAAAACTAAACGTGATGGATATTTTGAAGGAAATGGCTATATAGTTACTTATGCTGTAGGTCATTTAGTATCTTTATATGATGTTAAAGATTACGATAAGTCTTATGCAGGATCTTGGAAAAGCGAAAACTTTCCTTTTATCCCTGATAAATTTAGATTCAAAGTTGACGGGTCTAAATCTAAGCAATTTAATATAGTAAAATCGTTAATTCATAGAGACGATGTTGAAGAAATTATAAATGCTACAGATAATGACCGTGAAGGTGAACTGATAGCTTTTTTGATTTTTCTAACAGCTAAAAATAAAAAGCCTATAAAAAGAATACTAGTAAATGAATGGACTCCTGAAGATATTAAAAGAGGCCTTTCAACTTTAAAAACAGATGAACAGATGAGAAATCTACAAGCTGCAGGCTACACAAGACTAGTAACTGATTGGCTAATTGGAATTAATTTTACATCAATGACTACTTTAAAATACGGAAATGGAAAACTATTAAATATTGGTAGAGTTATACTTCCAACTGTAAAGTTAGTTTACGATAGAGATATGGAAATAGCTAATTTTATTCCTAAAACATATTATGAAATAGAAGGAAACTTCAGTTGTGCTAATGGTAAATATAAAGGTAAGTATATAAAAGGAAAAGAATCAAAATTTGATAGTATAGATGATGCTAACAAAGTAATCGATAGTATAACATCCAATACTGGTATTGTTAAAGATAAGAAAGTTACAACATCTAAAGAGTATGCTCCTAAATTATTTAGTTTAACATCTCTTCAAGGTTACATAACTTCAAAATACTCTAGCTTTACTTCTGATAAAGTTTTAAAAGTGTGTCAGTCTTTATATGAAGGTAAGGGAAAAGGTGGATATATAACATATCCAAGAACTGATTCTATATACTTAGAGGAAAGCTTAGCTGGTAAGGCATCTCAAACTTTAGAAAAACTTAAAGTTGGACTTCCTTATGCAGATAAAATTAAATTTACTAAAAGTAAAAGAGTTTTTGATTCTTCAAAAGTTGATAGCCATAGTGCCATTATGCCAACTTACATAATTCCTACTAAGCTAACTCCTGATGAAGAAATTGTATATAACGCTATAAAGGATAGATTTGTAGCTAACTTCATGCCTCCTGCTGAATATGAAAACACTGAAATTCATACTTTCGTGGATGACCATAAATTTTTAACAAAAGGTAAAGTTCTTAAAGTTAAAGGATACTTAGAAGTATATAATAAGGAAGAAAAAGATGACTTATTGCCGTTTGTTAACAAAGATGAAGTTGTAGATGTTGTTAAAATGGATATATTAACAAAACAAACTACACCTCCTAAATCTTATACAGAAGATACACTGCTTAAAGCTATGAAAAACTGCGGTAAAAATGTATCTGATGAGGATACAGCAGTTTTATCAGGTTACTCAATAGGTACTTCTGCTACTCGTGCTGAAGTCTTAAAGAAAATTTCAGAAGTAGGCTATGTAAATAAAAAAGGTAAATCTTATTATATTACTGATTTAGGTAAAAACTTAGTTGAAATATTCCCTTTAAAGGATTTACTAGATGTTGATTACACTGGTAAACTTGAAAAAAGCTTAAGTGATATTCAAAGAGGAGAGTTCACTAGAAGTGAGTACCTTACGAATATAATGAACTTCATAGTAAATGGAGTTGAGGCTATAAAAAATGATAGTAATAAAAATATTAGTACTGAAGTTTATAGCTATAACCCTAAAACTAAAAGATATTCTAAGGGAACTTTCTCTAATGATGGAGCAAAACAAGAAAGCTTTGGAAAATGTCCAGTCTGTCAAAATGATGTGGTTGAATGTTCTAAAGGTTATATTTGCACCAATTATAAAGAATGTAAATTTGGAATTTGGAATAGTGATAAATTCTTATTAGCTTTAAAGAAAAAACCTAATAAAACTATGGTAAAAAGTATTTTAAAAAGTGGCTCTGCTAAAGTTAAAGGTTTGACTAGCAAAAGTGGAAATAAATTTGATGCTATTTTAAAATATACTAAAAAAGATAATGGGTATTTCTCTTGGGATATGGAATTTGAGAAAGAGAAAGAGAAAGAAAAAGAAAAAGAGAAGTAAGTTAAATCTGATTAGGTAGTGAATCATATAATATATGTCTTTCCTTTACACGACGTACTTCGTACGTGAGTGTTTCGTCAATACATATATTATACGATTCACCTTTTCAGAAATAATTTACTTCTCTTTTTCTTTTACATGGATGAATTGTTAAGATTGTTGATTAATTTAATTAAGTTATCTTTAAAGTTTATATCATCTTCTTTTTGTCTTTTTTTAGGTCCTCTCATTCTAGAACCTGCATTTCTAGCTTTTTTAGATATGTGTCTTGTAAATAATAATTGATCAATATTTTCACTTGTATAAAGCTTACCATTTTGATTTATTGGATTACCTGATTTAGCTAAAACCATAGCCGCAAGCCCATAATCTTGAGTTACTACTATATCATCTTTCTTAACCTTGTTTACTAATGCAAAATCTACCGAGTCTGCCCCTTTAGATAAAATTATAGTTTCTATACCTTGCTTATTAAATATATGAGAAGTATCACACATTAGTATTACTTCTATTCCAAGTTTTTTCGCAACTTCTATAGTTATATCAACAACAGGGCATCCATCTGCATCTATTAAAATTTTCATATCATTCTCCTAATCATTTGACTTCACTTAATTATAAACTAAAATAATCGAAAAAAAAAAGACTGTTTCCGATACAGTCTTTTAAATGGGTGGGTATTAGGTTTAAAATACTATTTATGGGGGGATAGTATTTCATCTAAAGGTTATAAGGGTGCCATTGGGAGAATGAACACCCGCTTTAATATTTATGTCAATTCCTATTGTTTTCTAGTTGTTTTTTGTCTAATCTTGTTGTCTATGTATACATAGTACTACAGATTTTTACCAAATTCCATATTAAAAAAAATATTTTTTATAAAAATTTTATTTTATGACAAATTAAAATGAAACGTTAAACTTAAATTATAATTTTTTAATGCTGTTTAATTTTATTTACCTTTTTTACTCCATGTAATGCTATAAATATAAATCCTAACTTATATATAGTAGGAATTATTATTCTAAAATATATATATAATTTATGATCTATTATATCTAAAACCCTAGGCCCTATTCCCCATAATGCAGGATATCCTATCCAAATTATTGTAGTAAATAAAGCTAATAATTTATATAATTTATATTCGTAACATCCTTGAAGGCTAGCTATATTTTCTAAAGGTCCCCAAATTAGCCAGAAATTTATAATAAAAAACACACAACTAATCAAAAGTGTAATACAACTTGTAAATCCAGTTGTATTGTTTGAAGTTATAAAGCTAATTGTCATAATCAAATATACAAAAATTATACCTAATACTAACTTCTTGTTTTTATGATCATAATACATTCCAATTGATCCTAATATATTAATTAGCATAGGAGTTATAATCAACCAATCTAAATATATAATTATCATGTAAAAACTCCTACTTGGATGTATGTTCATAAAAATAGCTTTAATGATATATAAAGATGTTGAGATTAGTAACGCATAAAAACTTAAATTATAAAATTTCTTAGGAACATAATCTATCTTTTTTCTCATAAATATTATCATAAGCATTCCTACTAACATAAGGAATATACATGCCCAATTTATCAATATAATTTCGTGCTTCATTTTAATATCCTTTCATTTTTACTTATAATCCTATCTTTACCAAATTAACAAAAAATAGACTGATTAAGTTTACTAAATATTTATAATCAGCCTATTTTATCTATTTTATTATTATCCCCATTAGTTTAGCTAACTCCAAAGTTTGTGCAACCGAAAATGTAGCTCCCCTTAGATCGTTTAGTTTAACTTCACAACCGTCTATACTAGAAGTAGTAAAGTCAACCCCATTCAATGAAGTTCCACTAAATATAGAACTATTTAAATCTGAAGAATTTAATATTAGTTTGTTATTTTGTACTTCTTGGAAAACTGCATTTTGAAAATCTGAATCTGTAATTAAAACACCCTTAAATTTTGAAAATGAAAAATTAGAATATCTACCTAAACAATCTTTAAATTCAACATCTTTTAAAATCGCATCTTCAAACAACGTTCCGGTCAACTTGCAATTTACAAATTTAGTTCGATAAATACCACTATCATCAAAATTAATATTCGATAAATTACAATTTTCAAATATCACATCAGTTATATCAATTTTTCTAAAATCGCAACTTTCAAATTCTACATTTTTAAATATACAAGAATTCAAACTAAGCCTAACTTCATAAATACCTGATATTGTAGTATTTTCAATTATTTTATTTTCTAAGTATTCCTCTTCAAAAATTTCATCAATTACATTCGTTGGTATCCCCAAATTATTGCTTATCTTTGGCTCTTGTATTTTATTTTTCATATCTAAAACTCCTTTATATCTTTATATGACTTTTCTTTATTTTCTTTATGAGTTTCAGTTTCTTTTCCATATCCATAAACATTTCTATATCTATATATAAAAGTCACAGAAATTATCATAGATAAAACTTCTGCTATTGGTACTGCAAGCCATACTCCATTTACACCTAAAAATCTAGGTAAAATTAATATTCCTGATATTATAAATACAAATGTTCTTAAGAATGATACAGCTGCTGATATTTTCCCATTTGAAAATGCTGTAAAAATAGCTGATGAGAAAATATTTATTCCCGTAAATAAAAAACTTAGTGAGAAAAGTGAAAAACCTTTGTATCCTATATCAAACACAGTAGTTCCTTTAGGCGAGAATATTCCTACTATATTTGGAGCAAACAATATTGAAATTATAAATAAAGTAACTGAACTCATTAATATAAATCTTATACTGTACTTAATTATTTTTTTAAGTTCTGATTTATTATCATTACCATAATTATAACTTATAATTGGCGCAACTCCAGAAGAAAATCCTATATATGCAGAATTTATTAAAAATTCTCCATATAAAACTATAGTTATGGCTGCTACTCCATCTGCTCCTAATAACTTCATCATTGCTAAATTAAATAACATAGTAGTTACTCCAGTTGAAAGATTTGTAACCATCTCTGAAGAACCATTAGAACACGCTTTTAATATTACTTTTAAATCAAATCTTGGTTTTACAAAATGAATAATAGATTTCTTTTTCATAAAATATATAGTTCCAAGTACTGCTGGTATTAAATTTCCCATACCAGTTGCAATAGCTGCTCCAGATATTCCCATATTCATTGGAACTATAAATATATAATCTAAAATCATATTAGTAAGACCACCAATTATAGTCAAGGCAAGCCCCACTTTTGGCTTTCCTGCTGTTATTGTTAGATATTGAAATAATAAGTTGACTATAAATGCTGGAGCAAATATAAGAAGCGCAGAAAAATAGTCTATACAATACTTATACAACTCATCTGTAGATCCTAATAAATTCAAAATTTTATTAGAAAATATAAATCCTATTAAAGATATTAAGATTCCTAAAATAAATCCTATTAATACAATTAATGTAAAGTTTTCTTTAGCTTCTCTACTTTTATTTTCTCCTAATTTTTTAGCTATAACTGCACTTCCGCCTGTAGCTAACATTACCGCAACAGCTATTACGATATTTAAAAACGGATATACTATGTTAACTGCTGACAATGCATCTGTATTTACAAATCTAGATACAAATACTCCATCAACAATTGTATATAAAGATATAAACACCAACATAACAATAGATGGTATAGTGAACTTTATAAGTGATGAAAATTTAAAACTTTTTGCTAATGAATTTTCCATATTAACCTCCTAAAAACTTTCTCTCATAATAATATAAAGTATGTAGTTACTCCACAGTCAAGTCGTATTTTAAAATTTTATTTGAAATTTTTTGTTTATTCTCAAATTTTAGGGGTATTGAATTTAAAGAGGTGACATTAATATGAATAATCTAGATAAAATATTTATTAAAGAATTTCTTTCAAAGCTTGATACTAATCCATTTGAGGTTAAGCTTTGGGATGGAGAAGAATTTTTAGTCGGAGAAGGAAACCCTTCTTTTAAAGTTTGTTTCAATAATCCACTAAGTAAAAAAGATTTACTTACTAGCACATCATTAACTCTAGGTGAAGCTTACATGCGTGGTGACATTACCATTGATGGAGACCTATTACTTACTCTCGATACTTTATTTGGTTGTCAAAAAGATCATTTCCACACTAACTTTGCTAAGCTTGGTAAAATATTTTCAAAAGCTGGTAATGAAAAGAAACAAAAATCTGAAGTTTGCTATCATTACAATCTAGGTAATAATTTTTACAGTCTTTGGTTAGACAAAACACTTAGCTACTCTTGCGCTTATTTCAAAAACGAAACTGATACACTTTATGAAGCTCAAATGAATAAAATACATCATATATTAAAGAAACTACAGTTATCTGAAGGCGAAACTCTACTTGATATAGGATGTGGATGGGGTTATCTTCTTATAGAAGCCGCAAAAAAATATAAAATAAAAGGTACTGGTATTACTTTAAGTGAAGAACAAAAAAAAAAATTCCAAGAAAGAATAAAAGAAGAAGGTCTTGAGGATTATTTAGAAGTTAAATTAATGGACTATAGAGATATTGAACATTCTGGAATGTCTTTTGATAAAATAGTTAGTGTTGGAATGCTTGAACATGTAGGGCGTGAACATTATAATTTATACTTAAAAAATGTTAATAGTGTTTTAAAACCAAAAGGTCTTTTCTTATTACATTACATAAGCGGTCTTACAGAATCTCCTGGTGATGCTTGGATAAAAAAATATATATTCCCTGGTGGAGTTATTCCTTCTTTACGCGAAATTATAGATATATTCCCTAAATACGATTTCTATACTTTAGATGTAGAAAGTTTAAGAAGACATTATACAAGAACTCTAATTGAGTGGTATAAAAACTTTGATAAAGAAAGAGATACTGTAAAAGGAATGTTTGGAGAAGAGTTTGTGAGAATGTGGGATTTATACCTTACTTCTTGTGCTGCTTGCTTCAATAACGGAGTAATAGACTTACATCAAATTTTAATAAGCAAAGGTGTTAACAACGACATTAAAATGACTAGAGCTTATATGTACGAAGATTAATTAAACTTAAAAATGAGTAAATTTCTTGTTATAATTTAAACCAATTGTGGTGGGAAATGTGTACATTTTTAAACATTACATAAGAACATAAATATTTATAATTAATTACATACTATAAAAGCTGTCTCAAATATATAGCTTATGATAAATTTATAATTTCACTGCTATTAATTTTGAGACAGCTTTTTATTTACATTTTTATAGTTCCATCTACTATATTAATTATTCTATCTGCTTTCTTAGCTATATTTATATCATGAGTTATAACTATTAATGTTTGCTTGAACTTTCTTATAGATTTTTTTAATAACTCCATTACTTCATCTGTTGTCTTACTATCTAAGTTTCCCGTAGGCTCATCTGCAAGAATTATACTTGGCTTTGTTGATAATGCTCTCCCTATTGCAACTCTTTGTTGTTGTCCTCCTGATAGTTGGCTAGGAAGATGATTTTTTCTATCTTTAAGACCTAAAACATCTATTAGTTCATTTATATATATTTCATCTATATCATCATTTCCTAACATTAGTGGAAGTTCTATATTTTCTTCTACATTTAATACAGGAATTAAATTGTATTGTTGAAATACAAACCCCACTTCTTTTCTTCTATATTCTGCTAGTTCCATATCTTTTAACTTACTAATATCTTTTCCATTTACTTTTATACTTCCACTACTTATCTTCTCAAGCCCTCCTAATAAGTGAAGAAGTGTACTTTTACCACTTCCACTAGGCCCTATTATTGCAACAAATTCTCCCTTTTCTATATTTATATTAACATTGTTTAATGCGTTTACTTTACTCTCTTTATTCCCATAAGTTTTTGATAAATTTATAGTTTCTAAAATTGACATATTAAATCCTCCCAATATACTTATTCATTTATATTTATCATTTCAACTACACTTACTTTTTCTAATTTTTTAGCAGGTAAGTAAGTTGCAAGTACTCCAATTAATGCATTTATTACTATTATCGATATATAATCTATATATCTTATACTAAATTCAATCCCAAGCTTAGATACTCCAAACGAGTCATATGTTGTTTTATTTAAAATTAAAGATACAAATATAATTATTAAACTAGATATTGCTGTATATATAATCCCTTCAAATATTATCATGTTTCTAAAGTCTTTATTATTAAGGCCTACTGCTCTTAACATTCCAAATTCATTAGTTCTATCTACTATGCTTTGGCTTATATTGTTTACTACATTCACAACTGCAATTACAAATAGCACTACTACTATAGCAGCATTAAAAACTCTAGATTTTTCATACATTGCATCAGAATTTCTCTTTTCTTCAATTATATTTCTAGCCATAGCCCCTTTAACTTTTATAGTAGTTTTTAGGATTTCATCGTAAACCTTTTTGTCATTTGCACCTTCTTTTAAGTTTATATTTATAGCTTGATAAGCTTTACTATTTGTTGCTTTAGAAAATGTATCTTCGCTTACTATTACATCTACGCACTCATCACTTGTGTATGTATCTTCTGCCATAAATGGATAGCTAACTACTGCCCCCACTTTAAATTCTTTTTCTATGTACTTACCATCAGTATCTTCTAATCTACATGCCTCTACAGACTTTTCTCCATCTTCTCTAAATTTAACTTTAACAGTATCTCCTACCTTTATATTTGCAACAGGCTTACCGTTATCAACCTTATTATAATTTACCCCTCCATCAAATTTTTCTTCAGTAACCATAGGAACATAAACTACTGCTAAGTCTTCTTTTTTCATTTTTTCAACATCTATATTTCCTTGTACTAAATAATTATTTAATTCTTTTAAAGCTTTTTCATCATATCCTCTAAGGTTTTGTTTTAATATTAATTCATCATTTATTTTATCTTTCACAAGATATCCTTTAAAAAGGTTACTTCCCCTGATAGATTTATTTATAGAATCAAAATAGCCTTCATTAGCTATATCATCTTTATTTATAACCATTCTTCCATTCATTATTTGAGATTTTACTACTTCTTTCACACCATCTATATTTTCAATTTGTTTTATATCTTTTTTACTTAATCCATTTCTTTGATTTTCATTTTCATAAACATCAATTTTCATATCTGAATTGCTGTAATTATCTCTATTTGATGTAAAATCATCTTCTTGAGACAAATGTAAACGATAGTTAGAGTTTATAAATAAAATTCCACATATACTCATAGATAAAACTATCATTATAAATCGTTTTTTATTTCTTAGTATGTTTTTAAAAGATATAGCTTTATATGTTTTCATATATCTACTTAAATCTTTAACACTTACCCTATTTCTTTTTATGCTATTTTCTTTTCTGTTACCTTTTATAGAGTCTATAATAGATAACTTATTTATCTTTCTATATGTAAAAAGTGATATTAAAAGTAATATTAAAACCATAAACAATATAGCTAGTATTATTTCAAATACGGGGTACACCATATGTAAATTTATAATTTTTCCATCTAAAGCTATACTTGTTTTTAATTCACTGGATTTTTTATAAGCTATTAAAGATGCTCCTAATCCTCCTACAAGCCCTATAGGCATACCTATAACACCTAAAGTCATTAACTCATTTAATATCAATTTAAATACCTTTGAATTTCTAGCTCCTATTGCCCTTAATACTCCATATTCTCTAAATCTTTTATACATAGATATATTAAAAATACTGTATATAACTATTCCGCATATTAAACTTATAACTAATACACTCAATATATTATCTAAACTAATATGGTTTGCATCATTTGAAATTGATATAAAGTCTTCTTGCATCCCTATATTGTCTTTATTTATATTAGCTTTTTTTGCAAGTTCTAAAGAATAATTTTGTATATCTATTTTCTCGTTAAAAGCTACTCCAACTTCTAAGTGATCACTTCCCTTTTGAAGAGGTAAGTACATTTGCATTTTGGCTACTTGCTTTTCAGTAGGTCTATCTTTTATAATCCCTACTAATTCAAATTCTTCATCTTTTACATTCTTGTTTATATCTTCAACATTAAGATTTATATTTTGGTTTAATGTAGGCTGTATACCTAAGTTTTTTAAAACCCATTCTTCAGCTACTATTTCATTTTTTTCTTTTGGAAGTCTTCCCTTTTCAAGCTTTGAATTTGATATTATATAATCATCATTACAATTTAACATTATTACAGATTGTTTTTCTTTATCCGTCGTAATTCCATGAAAATTAAAAGCACCTACATTTTCTACATCACTAGACTTTTCAATTTTTTCTAACTGATTATAATCTAAATCTTTAAATGTTGTATGATATATTCCCGTATTGTATTTCATTGTTTGTAATTCATTCATTTTTTCTGTTTTTGTTAAAGTTAATACTCCAACTATCATACCTACTGATAAAATGATACTTAGTATAATTGCAAATGACCTAGCCTTATAGGCTTTCATATATCGAACTCCTAAGTTTAAATTTTTTTTCATAATTCTTCCCCTTTCTATTAAACTACTTTATCGCTACAAAAGAATTCTACATTAAATTTTTTATCAAAAACGTAATTTAGGTTCATTGTATAAACTTCTTTATTCAATTGTAATAATTACAACTTTTCGTAATAAATTCTTAATAATTTAATCTTGTGTTTATAGATTTAATGCATAAAACTCTATGTTATAATAACTTCTGAAGGAGTGATTTTATGGGTGAAAATATATTAATAGTTGATGATGATAGAGAAATAGTTGATGCTATTGAATTTTATCTAAAACCAGAGGGGTTTAATATTTTAAAAGCATATGATGGATTGGAAGCTATTGAGAATTTAATAGATAGTAATATAGATTTAGTTATTATGGATGTTATGATGCCAAACATGGACGGACTTAAGGCTACTCTTAAAATTAGAGAAAATAACAATATTCCTATAATACTTTTATCTGCAAAAGATCAAGATATGGATAAAATCTTAGGGTTAAACATGGGTGCTGATGATTATATAACTAAACCATTTAATCCATTAGAACTTATAGCTCGTGTTAAATCTCAACTTAGAAGATTTATAAACTTAAATACAATGAGTGAAAATCCCCATATTTCTAGTTGTACTAATTCAATATTAAATAGTGGTGGGCTTTGCCTTAATAAAGATACAAAAATAGTTACTTTAGATGGGGAGAATATTAAGGTTACTCCTATTGAATTTAAAATTTTAGAGTTTTTGCTTGAGAATAAAGGAATTGTTTTTTCTTCTAAGGATATTTATGAACATGTGTGGGAGGAAATAGCTTATAATTGTGAAAAAACTGTAGCTGTGCATATTAGAAGAATTAGAGAAAAGATAGAAATTAACTCAAAAGATCCTAAATATTTAAAGGTGGTGTGGGGAATTGGTTACAAAATCGAAAAAATTGCTTATTAATAATCCACTTTTAAAGTTTTCATCGTTATTTATACTTTCTATATCTTTATCGATATTATTTGAATCATACTTATATACTCATCGTATGATGGAATTTGCATTAAGTCAAAAAAGTTTAGTGGCTTTTGTGTTGGGAACGACCTTAATTTCTTTGATAGTTTATTTAACTAATAGAAAAGCTAATATTAAATTTCTATATTCATTTACAAGACTTTTAAATATAATAGCTCCTATTGAAATTCTAGTACTTATTTTACTATTTTTTTGTGTAATACGAGAGTATATAAGCATTAGTAGCTTTAGCGCATATTCATTTGACTTAATTATAAGTGACACTATAATTTTATGGAGTGTTTATATAATATCTCTTAATGTCCGTTGTAACAAAGATACTATAAAATCTAGATTTATTTCTATTAAAATAGTAAATAGCTTAATTTCAAAAAGCAATAAAAATACTCTAAATAAAAAAATATCGTTCATATTTATTGTAACGGCCTTAATACAATTTATATTCATTTATGTATCAATGATTTTATTTTATGCTCATTCTATATATGCATTAATTAAAGCTATATATTTATCTATTGCTAGTTTTATATGCTATGCTTATATTTATAAAAAGATTGAAGAAAAAGTCGATTATATAGAGTATATAGATAGAAATATTAAAGATATAGAAAAAGGTGATTTAGAGCATGAACTTGATGTTATAGGTAATGATGAGTTAGCCTCTATTGCGCAAAGTGTCAATAATATAAGCGATGGGTTAGATAAGGCTCTTGAAAGTCAATTAAAAGGAGAAAGAACAAAAACAGAACTTATAACAAATGTTAGTCATGATTTAAAAACTCCATTAACTTCAATTATTAGCTATATAGATATTTTAAAAAATAATGAACTAGATGAACAAACAACTAAAACTTATATAGATATACTAGATAAAAAAGCTGCTAAACTTAAAACCCTTGTCGAAGATATATTCGAAGCGTCTAAGATAAGTAGTGGTGATATAGAACTTCATTTTGAAAAAACAGATATAAAAGAACTTTTAATACAAAGTATTGTTGAGCTTGACGATAAGATTGAAGCTTCTAATCTTGATTTTATAATTGATACCCCTGACTTCCCTGTATTTAGTAATATAGATGGAAAAAGAATGTTTAGGGTATTTGATAACTTGATTACTAATATAACAAAATACTCTTTGCCAAATACAAGAGTATATATTGATGTTTATACAAATTATGGATATGTTTTTATATCTATGAAAAATATATCTAATCATAAATTAAACATATCACCTAATGAGCTACTTGAAAGATTTGTTCGTGGAGATGTTTCAAGAAATACAAATGGAAGTGGACTTGGACTTTCAATTGCTAGAAATTTAGTTGAAATGCAAGATGGATCTCTTGACCTAGATATTGATGGTGATTTGTTTAAAGTTACTTTAAAGTTTGAATTGCTTAATGATGGTGTTCAACTTGAAGAATGTAGCAATATATAAGTAAGGGTAGCATAATGCTACCCTTACTTATTATAATTTATTCTAAAGTTTTTATCTGTTCTATAAAATCTTCACCTTGAACATTTTTTAATGTTTTCAATGTAGTTATTATAATTATCGCACTTATAACTAGTAATATTAAAATTACAGCTATTATAAACTTCAAGTTGATTAATTGAATAGTTTCAAAAGATTTTATTATTATGTACCTTACTATCAAGGTAGGTATTATAGAAATAATAAAACCTAATACAATGTATATACAACTTTCTAGTACAACAATCTTTTTCACTTCATCTTTAGATATTCCTATACCTCTAAATAATGCAAATTCTCTACTTCTACTATTTATGCTAGTAACTATAGTATTACAACAGTTAAATAATGATAGTAAAACTATAACTCCAACAACTAAAGTCATAATCATAGCTTTTTGATTATCGCTTTTTTCAAGTCCAGCAGCTTCACTTTTATATGGAATTAAAACCCCTTTACCACTATTTTCGATTATTTTATTTAATTCACTTTCAATATTTTTTTGATTTGCAAATTTACCTGTCCATATATCAAATCTTTCATATGTAGAAATACCTGTGAATTTATTCATTTGATTAACGGACATAACAGCTCCAAATGTACATCCTACTCCTTGTGAAGTTAATGGTATATAGTCTATTATTCCTGCTACTATTAAGTCCTTTGATATAGTTTCTTTATAATCACCAGTTTTACTATCTGATACATCAAGATTTGCTTTTATATAATCTCCAACTTTTATTTTTAATGTTTCACTTGAATATTTATCTATGTATATATATGGTTTATTATCTATGTCTTTTAAATTTGATTTTCCATCTATAATACTATCATCTAGTATGCTATGATCCTCAATACCCATAACTTCAAATCGTTCTCTGTAAGCTTTTTTCCCTTCTCTAAACTCTATAGAATCCGCTTTTGATTCAATATTATTTTGTTCTTGTTTCCAATAGCTAGATTTTTTATCTATTTTATCAATATCTATATCTATATCTAATATCTTATCTCTAGATGGACTTACTTTAGTTACTCCATCTATATTTTTTATAGCTTGCAATGTAACTTTATCATATGACATCTTATTATCCCTAGCAGAACTATAATCAATATTATGAAGCAAATAATCTCCAGGAATCCAGTGCCTTAATCCATTATCACCTAGGAAGTTACTAGTAGATTTAGTATATAATGTTGACATTAAAAAAAATATTATTACCATAGATGCTATTGCTAAATTTGTACGTTTTTTATTTCTTTGTATATTTTTAGATGCTATATTCCCATAATCTTTAAAAAACTTAGTCATAAGCTTACTTACTATTGACTTTTGGTTTATCTTTATTTTTTCATCACTCTTTTTCATGCAAACCATAGGATCTACTTTAGAACATTCTCTAAGTGGTTTATAAACTGCTATTATGATTGTTAATACACTTAGTAATGTTGAAATAATATATAAACTCATATAGCTTTGACTTTTTATTGAATTTGCATAGTTCATATCATATATTACACCTATTATATATTCCCTACTTAAATTTGCTATTAATCCCCCTAATATCAATCCTAATGGTATACTTATTATTGCATATATAAACACTTCAAACATCATAGTTTTTGATATCTCTGAAGGTGTAAATCCTATTGCTCTAAGTATTCCAAAATCTTTTCTTCTACTAGCCAGTAATATATAGAAAATATTGTAAATTAATAATATAGTTGCTAAAGAAAGTATTACATTAATTATAATATATGGTATTTTTAAGCTCATACTATCTGAAATTGATAATATTAAATCTTTATTTATCATGAAATCATCTTTACTTAAATTATTTTCTTGTGCAATTTTTTCAACTTGCTTAGTTATATCTTTTTCTTTTTTAAATTTAAAAAATACTTGATTATATTTATTTTCAACAGTTATATTTTTTTTAGCACATTCTTCACTTATAACTCCTATACAAGTTCCTTGAGCCTTTAATATTGGATTACATTTTAGAATTCCAACTATTTCAAATTCTTTTTCTCCTTGGTATAAAACATGCTTACCAGTCGAATCGTAACCTGTATATTTTAATTTTATGCTTTTCCCTATTGGATTTTCTATTCCTTTTTGTTGTATATACCAAGAGTCTATTGCTATTTCATTTTCTTTAATAGGAAAATTTCCTTCTTTTAAAGAATAACTTTTATCTAATTCTTGTACAAATTTATCATCATTTACTATTTGTAAAGTTTGACCATGTCCCATTTCATTAAACCCTAGTAACATTGATTTTCCTAATTTATCTATGCTTGAATTTTTTTCAAAATATTTAATTTCTTTATCATTTCTAAGTCCATACTGAGCATGCTTTGTTCCTAAATTTTGTTTTGCTTGATTTATCATTATATTTCTTGCATCTTCACTTATTATATTCATTACTAAAAAAAGCGCAGTTGAAATTATAATACTTACAATTATTAATAATGAATTTTTCTTATTTTTCATAATATAACTTTTAACTATATCTATAAGTTTCATAATCTCACCTACTCCCTAATAAATCCATCTTCTATTTTAATAATTTTATCTGCATATTTAGCAATATCCATATTATGAGTTATCATTATTATCGTCTGATTATATTTTTTCTGCGATTCTTTTAAAAGATTTAATACTTCACTTTCTGTTTTTGTATCTAAATTTCCTGTAGGTTCATCTGCAAATATAATAGCAGGCTTATTTACAAGAGCTCTTCCTATTGCAACCCTTTGTTGTTGCCCCCCTGATAATTGATTTGGTAAGTGATTTTTTCTTTCTTTTATATTAAGTAACTCCATCAATTCATTTACATATCCATCATCTTGATTGCTTGTATTTATAGTTGGCAATTTTATATTTTCTTCCACTGTTAAAACTGGTATCAAGTTATATGATTGAAATATTAATCCTATTTTTTCTTTACGAAGCAATGATCTTTCTTTTTCATTTAAAGAAGAAAGATTTGTATTTTCTATAATTACATCTCCATATGTAGGTGTTTCAAGTCCTGCCATTATATGAAGAAGCGTACTTTTCCCACTCCCACTTTTACCTACTATTACAACAAACTCACCTTTGTTTATTTCTAAGTTTATATGGCTTAACGCCTTTACCTCAGTTTCATTTTCTCCATACACCTTACTCAAATTTTCTATTTTTAAAATTGACATATTTACCTCCTAAAATCCCCATAAGTATTTTCATAAAAAATATATA
The DNA here is from genome assembly GCF_032465715.1 of Paraclostridium sp. MRS3W1. Lineage (NCBI taxonomy): Bacteria > Bacillati > Bacillota > Clostridia > Peptostreptococcales > Peptostreptococcaceae > Paraclostridium > Paraclostridium sp. MRS3W1. Next base: position 39,024 of record NZ_JAWDJM010000076.1, read on the forward strand.
TTTTATTTAATCTTTTAACAATATAAAAGACACAACTGGGTGTTTTTTAGATATAACTGGGCAAAAAAAGAACATCTAATTGTTTAGATGTTCTTTTTTTATTGCTTTTATAATTATGCATTTTTTATGTATAAATTATTTTCATTAGATTTTAAGGGTATACAAATATTTATTAAAAATCTAGTATTTAAATCATTCACTTCTAAATTTCCATTGTATTTTTCTATAGAATTTTTCATACTACTTATCCCTATAC
>NZ_JAWDJM010000077.1:0-28447 GCF_032465715.1 Paraclostridium sp. MRS3W1
AGATGTGTATAAGGAGACAGAGTAGAATCAGGGAAATAAAAAAATTAAAATGAACTTAAAAAAAGTAGGAGCATTATGCTTCTATTTTTTTATTTATATAGCTTAGCAATAAAATAGTATTTTTTTGATATGAAGATACATAGAATTTAAATAGATAAAAGTTTAAAAAGTTATAAATTGGTACAAGCTTAAACCATCGAACAGATAAATCCAGTATGGGAGGATGAATAATGAAATATTCTATAAGAAATATAGATTTAGAAAGCGATAAAGATTTTATACTAGAAAGTCATTGTAAAATTAACTTTAAATGTGAAAGCAAATGGAATGCTGAATGTGGATATGATAGGTATAGATCTAAGTGGTTTTCAACAGACAATCCAAGTAAATTTTTAAAAGTTTTAACAAAAAGTTTGAAAGAAAGCAGAGCATTAGGGTTAATAGTTCAAGACGGAGTAAAGAAAATAGGATATTGTTGGGTTAGCTTTTATGATATTAAGGACTATGAGATATCAATAGCAGAGATTAATGATATTTTAATTATTGATAGTTATAAAAATAAAGGAATTGCAAGTTTTTTAATTAATCATGTAGAAGAACAATGTAAAACAAATGGAGCGAAAGTTTTAAGATCGGGAACTGGTATAAATAATTTAGCATCTATAAAACTACATGAAAAGCTAGATTTTCAAACATACAGGGTAGAGTTTGAAAAAGTTTTATTATAAAATCATAGGTAATTTAATAAAAAGCAGGGTCAAGTCATTTTCACCTTGCTTTTGTTGTATAGATAAAATCTATTTATGAATAGTAATATATAGAAATTATGAATTTGAAGAAAAATTCATAATAATGTAAAATTAGAAGGAAAAAGCTCGGAAATGAATGAAGTGGAGAGCTTAATAAATGGAGAAAGTGGGAGTAAAATGAAATTGAAAAAATTAGTAACATCATTATTAGTTGCAACTTTAACAATAGGGGCCGTAGGTTGCACTAATAATAAAGAAAGTTCATCTAAGGATGGAAAAAATAATTTAGAGGGTACAACTCTTAAAGTTGTAGCTGCACATGGAGCTAAAGAAGACATATTTGGAAAATTTACGGAAGATACTGGAATTAAAGTGGAATTTATAGATATGTCTTCAGGAGAGGTTTTATCTAGAATAAAAGCTGAAAATGGTAAGCCAATGGCAGATGTATGGTTTGGAGGGGGAGCTGATAGCTTTATAGCAGCAAAAGAAGCTGATTTATTAGAACCATATATATCAGAAGAATCAAAAACTATACCAGACAAATATAAAGATAAAGAAGGATATTGGACAGGAACTTCGCTAGTTACAGTAGGGTTCATGGTAAATAATGACTTATTAAAAGAAAAAGGATTAGAATCTCCAAAGACATGGACAGACTTAGCAGATCCTAAATATAAAGGGGAGGTTATGATGGCAGACCCATCGATTTCAGGAACTAACTATGCTATGGTAAATGGATTAATACAAAATATGGGAGAAGAAAAAGCATGGAATTATTTTAATAAACTTAACTCGAATATACCGTTTTTAGCTAAAAGAGGTTCTGAGCCTGCAAATAAAGTATGCTCGGGGGAATTTGCAGTTGGAGTAATACCTATGACAGGTGAATATTTTGTTATGGAAGATCAGTATCCTGTAAGTACAATATACCCAGAAGATGTTATTCCGTGGATACCGGCCCCAGTTGCTATATTTAAAAATGCAGAAAATACCGAAGCAGCAAAAGCATTTGTAGATTGGTCGTTATCTGAAAAAGGACAAACATTTATACAAGAAAAAGATCCGAGATACATGACTAGACCAGAAATTAAGCCTGTTAAATCTGTTGAAAGTATGCCATTAGATAAGCTTGTAGATTTAGATATCCAAAAACTAGGAACTGAAAGAGAACATATTTTAAATAAATGGAGTGAAGATTTTGGAAATAAATCAACACAATAACAAATTAAATGAACGGATAGTTAAAAATTTAGCTATCCGTTTTAGCGATTATATAGAAAAGGTATTAATTTTAACCATAGTATTAGGTATATTGGTTTTTATTTTATATCCAGTTATTTCAGTAATATCTACAAGTTTTATAAAAGAAGGAAAGTTTACATTGGAAGAGTACACAACTTTATTTAGCTCTAACAATATAGACCTTATTAAAAATAGTATTTATATAGCTACTTTGTCATCAATAATAGCAATAATAGTTTCTACGATAATAGCTACTTACGTTGTATTTGTTAGTAATAAACTCAGCAAGTTTATAAATCACGTATTAATATTAACTATGATATCGCCTCCTTTTGTTGGATCATTAGCATTTATATTGTTATTTGGAAGAAGGGGGATAATTACACATGACTTACTAGGTCTTAGCACAAATCCGTATGGGTGGCAAGGAATAGTATTAATGCAGTCAATAGGAGAAATATCATTTGCATCAATAATGATAGCTGGAATTTTAAAAAATATAGACAATAGATTGATTTCAGCATCTAGGGATTTAGGAGCATCATCACTTGAAACTATAAAAAGAGTTATCTTACCATTAGCTACACCTGGTATATTAGCAACTTTTTTTATAATATTTACTAAAAATCTTTCTGATTTTGGAACTCCTATAATTATTGGGGGAAATTTTAATGTATTAGCTACAGAAGCATATTTAACTGCAATTGGAAGAGCAAACTTACCCAAAGCTGCAGCTATGAGTGTTATTTTAATAATACCTGCAATAGTAGCATTTTATTTTTATAGAAAAAGTATGAAAAAAATAGGTAGTTTATCAGGTGGAACAAAATCTAGCACAAGTAAACATATTGATTTTAATATATCTAAATACTTAAAGTTAATTTTAGGAATAATTACTTGGTCGTTTATAGTTATAATATTAATTCAATATATAACTATATTTATATCAGCTATATCTAATAGAGCTTCGGGAAATTTAACATTTACTTTAGATTATATGAAAGCATTTAAATTAACAAATTTGGATTCATTTATAAGAAGTATAAAATATTCTTTAGGGGCAGGTTTCTTAGCAAGTTTAATAGGAATTTTACTATCTTATTACGTTGAAAGAAGAACTATATATGGAATGAGATTTATTGAATTTATATCATCTTTGCCGTATATAATACCAGGAACATTTTTTGGAATAGGATATATACTTGCTTTTAATAAAAAACCTTTATTATTAACTGGTACTGTAGCAATAGTTGTTTTAAATTGTACATTTAGACAAATATCAGTTGGAAGTAAAGCAGCTAGTGCACTTTTTCCAAATATAGATAAGCAAATAGAAAAAGCAGCTACAGATCTTGGAGCACCTAAGTTAATGATAGTAAAAGATATAATAATACCTTTATTAAAACCGGCATTCTTATCAAGTTTTATAAACACATTTACATCTACAATGACAACTGTAGGAGCTATAATTTTTTTGATATCGCCAGGTGCCAATGTAGCTACAGTAGAAATGTTTAACGTTATAAAAAATGGGAACTATGGATTAGGATCTGTTATAGCATGCTTTATAATAATTATAACTTTTACAGTAAATATTTTAGCTATAAAAATTCTAGATAATTAATAAGGGGGAATAGTAGGTGTTTTTAAAATTAAATAATATAAAAAAAGAATTTTCAAAACAAAACGGAGTAACTAATATACATTTACAAATAAACCAAGGCGAATTAGTAACACTATTAGGCCCGAGTGGTTGTGGGAAAACTACTACACTTAACATTATAGGAGGATTCTTAAAGCCAGATAACGGAACCATTATATTAGAAGAGTCAGATATAACTTTACTACCTCCAGAAAAAAGGCCAATAGCAACGGTATTTCAAAGTTATGCATTATTTCCACATATGAATGTTATTGAAAATATAAGTTATGGGTTAAAATATACAACAAATTTTAGAAGAAAAGAAAGACTTAATGCTGCAAAAGAATATATAAAGATTGTAGGTCTAAAAGGATATGAATATGAACATGTAGGTAATCTTAGTGGAGGGCAACAGCAGCGAGTGGCATTAGCTAGAGCTTTGATAACTAAGCCAAAACTTTTATTATTAGATGAACCATTTAGTAATTTAGATGCTAAATTGAGGATAAAAATGAGAGACGAACTTAAACAAATTCAAAGTATGTTTAATATAACTATGATATTTGTAACTCATGACCAAGAAGAAGCTTTAAGTATATCAGATAGAATTGTTGTTATGGATAGTGGGAAAATTATTCAGATAGGTACACCTAGAGAAATATATAGAAATCCTATAAATGAGTATGTAGGTTCATTTATAGGAAAGTCAAATATTATTGAAATTAATGGCTCTAAAAAGTTAATTAGACCAGAAGATATAGAATTAAATAAAGATGTCAATGGTGAGTGGGAAATTAAAAATGAAATTTTTATAGGATCTTATACAAGATATATTATAGAAAAAAATAATGAAAGTATAGTAGTTGATTTAAGTGGTATAGAGAAGAGTGAGTATAAATTAAAAGATAAAGTAAACATACGATTTAAGAATATTATAGATTTGTAAATATTAATAAAATTAGACGTAAGGAAAAGGAAAAGCAAAATGAAAATAAGGATAAAGTATTTAGTAGTCACGATGTTTACAATGATTATGGGACTGCTATCAAGAAAATATATGAATATATTTCCTAAAGCTATTGCCCCCTTTGTAGGAGATATGTTATGGGCTATGATGGTATATTTTGGATTGAGATTTTTAATTCCAAAATTAAAATTAACAAAAACTTTAATATTAGCTATAGTTTTTTCTTTTTCTATAGAAATAAGTCAATTATACCAAGCTGACTGGATAAACAATATAAGAGCTACAACTCTTGGAGGGTTGGTATTAGGACATGGTTTTTTATTTGAAGACTTAATCAGCTATAGTTTAGGTATAGTTATGGGGTGTTTATTAGATTATTTTTATGTGATAAGAGATAATACAATATTTTGCAAAGTATAAAATTGATATTTAGATGTTCAGTATGTGTCACATTTATGAAAATTCATGCTGAATATCTAAAATCAAATATATTTCATTCTTGTGAAAACGTTATATAACAAGATTGACAATTAGTACATAAAAAATATACAATTTAAGTATAGCTAAAAAAGGGGGACTGCGATATGAATAAGATAGAAAAATTAGTTAAATTACTAGAGGAAAAAAATTTAGATGCAATTTATTTAACTAATGATCAAAATGTTAATTACATATCAAATTACAATGATGAAGATGCATTTGCAATTATATCTAAAAAAGGAAATTTTTTGATAACTGATACTAGATATATGGAGTTGGCAGAAAGTCTTTGTAAAGGGTTTGAATTAGTTAATTGGCATTTGTTTGACAGAAACATAGGTAAAGCAGTTGAAGATGTATGCTTAAAAAATAATATAAAAACATTAGGGTTTGAAGGATCTAGTTTAACATTTGAAAAATATGAAGCTTTTAAATCTCAGCTAGATAAAAGTGAAATAAATTTAGTGTGTTCAGATGGGCTTATAGAAGAATTAAGATACGTTAAAAATCAAGAAGAAATAGATAATATAAAAAAAGCTTGTGAAATAGCAGATAAAGCATTAGAAGAATTAATTCCACATATAAAGGTTGGAGTTACAGAAAGAGAATTAGCAGCTAAATTAGAATATTTTATGAAAATGAATGGAGCTCATAATTTGGGATTTGACACGATATTAATATCAGGAGCAAAAACATCTCTACTTCATGGAAAACCAAGTGATAAAAAGATTGAAAGAGGAGATTTATTGCTTATAGATTATGGGGCAATGTACAATGGATATAGATCTGATACCACAAGAACTTTTATAGTTGGAGAAGCAAATCAAAAGCAGATAGAATTATATGAGTTAATAAAAGAAGCTCAACTTGTAGGAATAGAGAATATGAAAGATGGCGTTCATGCAACAGTTCCAGATGCTAAAATTAGAGAAGTTGTTAAGGAGTATGAGCAATATTATTATAGAGGGTTAGGACACGGTATAGGAAGAGGATTACATGAAGAACCTTTCTTAGGTAATTATGGTACAAAAACTCTTAAAGAAGGCTGCGTTGTAACTATGGAACCAGGGGTATATTTCCCAGGATGGGGAGGAATTAGAATTGAGGATACTGTTTTAGTAACAAAAGAAGGACCTCAAATACTAACTAAATTTCCTAAGGAATTAATGATATTGGATAAATAAAATTTTTTTAGATTTTTAAATTGACAAGCATAAATTAAAATCATTATACTTATAGTAAATAAACATTTGAAAATGAAGTCATGAAGGCTTTTAGCCTTCATGGCTTTTTTGTATTTTAAAAGGGGGATAAAATGAATCAAGTAGAGTTTTTCAACCAAATAGCTAAAGAATGGGATAGTATAATTGAAGTGAATGAGGAAAAAATCAATACACTATTATCAAAATTAAATATAACTGATAATAGTAAAGTATTGGATGTAGGAACAGGTACAGGGGTATTAATACCTTTTTTAAAATCATTAAACCCAAATGGATATATAAAGGGTGTAGATATTTCAAGTGAAATGCTTAACGTAGCTAGAGAAAAATTTAGAAATATTGAAAAGGTATCTTTTGAATTAATAGATGTAGAGAAAGATGTAATAAATGAAACCTATGATAGTATTGTTTTATACTCTATGTTTCCACATCTAAAAGATAAAACAAATACTATTAAAAAACTAGTTGAAAAAAATTTAGGAAAAAGTGGACAACTTATAATAGCACATTCAAACAGTAGAGAATTTTTAAATAATATGCATAAGGAAAAGAATGAGTGTGTTAGTAAAGATAGATTGATACCAGTTATTGATCAAAGGTGTTTATTTGAAAAAGCAGGGCTTAAAGTAGTAGAAGCTTTTGAAGATAATGAGATTTATTACTTAGTTATAAAAAGATGTTAGGGGGATTTAAAATGAAAAGTAAAAAGATAGTTTTATCAGGGCTGTTTATTGCATTTGGAATAATTTTACCGATGGTATTTCATACGATTAGTTTAGGTGGTCAAATATTTTTACCCATGCATATACCAGTATTAATTGCAGGTTTTTTATTAGGTCCAGTTTGTGGAGGAATAGTTGGAATAGTTACACCTATATTAAGTGGTATAATGACGGGTATGCCGCCTATAATACCAGTTATGCCTATAATGGCATTCGAACTTTTTGCATATGGAATTATAACTGGTTTTTTATTTAATAAAACTAAAAAAATATATATGTCATTGATAGGAGCTATGATAGGTGGTAGATTATTTGCGGTACTAGGAGCGTATTTAGTTTCATTAACTATAGCTCCACAAGTAAATCCTATGTTATTTGTATTTGGCAATATGGCACAAGCTATACCAGGTATGTTAATACAAATAATCTTTATACCAATTATAGTTAAATTTATGATTAAAAATCCTGAAATTTCAAAGGCTTTAGCTTAATAAAATAAAAAAGTACATCTATAAATTATAGATGTACTTTTTTATTTAGGATATATAAACTTTAACGCTTACGAAAAAGTGCGTACTTTTATTAAAAAAGTAAACGGCCTATAATAATTTACATATTAAATCAATACAAATAAAATTTTAGGAGGAAGAAATGAAGACACTTTTTGATAAAACTAAAATATTAAATATGGAAATGAAAAATAGATTTTTAAGAGGAGCTTTATGGGAAGATTTAGCAGATGAGAAAGGTCACTTAACTCCTGAATTAATATCTATATATGAAGAATTGGCAAAAGGCGGTGTAGGAACTATAATAACTGGATATGCATTTGTTACTAAGGATGAACAACCAAATCCAGGAATGATGGGTATATATGATGATTCATTTATACCAGAGTATAAAGATTTCACACAAAAAATTCATAATCTAGGATCTAATATAATAATGCAAATAGTGTACGGTGGATTTATGACTAATTTTAATGTTGGAGAAAGAACTATTTGGGGGCCTTCAACTATTAAAAATGAAAATACTGGAACATGGGCAAAAGAAATATCTAAAGAAGAAATAAATTATTTAATAAATTCATACGCAAATGCAGCTAAAAGGGTAAAAGAATCAGGGTTCGATGGAGTTGAAATTCATTGCGGTCACGGGTATTTACTAAGCCAATTTTTATCTCCATACTATAATAAGAGAGAAGATGAGTATGGAGGGAGTATAGAAAATAGAGGAAGAATAGTCTTTGAAATTTATAAGGCTATGAGAGCTGCAGTAGGTGAAAATTTCCCTATATTAATAAAGTTAAATTCAGCTGATTATGTAAGTGAAGGTGGATTAACACAAGAGGATAGCTTATATGTAGCAAAAAAATTAGCTGATTTAGGTATTGATGCTATAGAAGTAACAGGTGGGAATGAGTCTATAAAAGAAGTAACAGAAAATAATTTAGGTGCAGCAAGAACAAAAGTCGTTGTTTCAAAGGATAGAGAATCTTACTTTAAAGATTATGCTAAAAAACTATCTGATTTAGTAAACATACCGGTGATACTTATAGGTGGAAATAGAAATTTAGATATAATGGAAGATATATTAAATAAAGATTATGCACAATATTTTTCACTATCTAGACCATTAACTGCAGAGCCTGATTTAATAAGTAAATGGGAAAGTGGAGAAAGAAAAAGAACTAAATGCGTATCTTGTAATCAATGTTACAATACTCCTGGTAAGAGATGCATCTTAAATATAAAAGGTCTTTAATTTCGCTTAACAAAAACAAATGATTATACTACTTTAGATTTATTTTAGGAATTTAAAAAATGATTAAGGATAAACTAAAATAATAATTAAAAAGTAGGAGTGAAATTATGCAAGAATATGTAAAAGGTAATCCGATTTTTACGAATATAAATAATACAGATACACAATATAAATATTTAACAAAAAATATAGAAACAGATGTACTAGTAGTTGGGGGTGGAGTAACTGGAGCTATATGTGCATATTATTTAACTAAAAATAATATAAATACTACATTAATTGAAAAAGGAAGAATTGGGCATTTAAGTACAAGTGTTACAACATCTTTACTACAATATGAACTTGATGATAATTTATCTGAACTTACAGAAGCTATATGTTTAAAGGATGCAATAAAAGCGTATAAGTTAGGATTAAAAGCATTAGATGAAATAGAAAATTTTATAAATGAGCATGGAAATTTTTGTGATTATATAAAAAGAGATACTCTATTATATACATCTAAGCAAAGTGAAATAAAAGCTATAGAAAGCGAGTTTAAACAAAGAAAAGACCATGGACTTAATGTAGAGTATATAGATAAAATTAACAATCCATATAGTTTTGATCTTAAAGCTGGAATAATATCAAAAAATGGAGGGGCTGAAATTGATCCATATAAATTTACAAATCAATTAATTGAAGTAAGTCAAAAAAATGGTCTAAATGTATATGAAAATACAGAGGCAAAAACTATAAATTATATAAATGATGGAGTAGAAATAGAAACTTGTTATGGATATAAAATTAAGGCGAATAAAGTAATTGTTGCTACAGGATACAACACTACTTTATTTACTAAAAGAAATTTTGCAACTAAATACACTACATTTAATATAGCTACCAAACCAATTGAAAGTATACATGGATGGAAAGATAATATTTTGATAAGGGATAATTGTGATCCATATAATTATTTAAGAACTACTGTAGATAATAGAATGATTATAGGTGGCGAAGATGTAGAATTTAAATATATTGATGACAATAAATTAGCACAAGAAAAATATGAAATACTAGAGCAAAGACTTAAGTCTATGTTTAAAGATGTAAAAAATATTGAAATTGAGTATAAGTATTGTGGATGTTTTGCTACAACTAAAGATAATTTGGGATTTATAGGGCCAGATCCTAAACATAAAAACTTGTGGTACTGCTTAGGGTATGGAGCAAATGGCATATTATTTGCTATTCTTGGTGGTATTATGCTTAGTAAGTTGTACAAAAATGAAGTTGATGAAGATATGAGATTATTTGAAATAAGCAGATTTGATAACTAGATATAAAAAGAAAAAATATGACAGATAGTATATACTATCTGTCATATTTTGATTTTAGCTATAATTTATATTACAATATAGGCTTTTTAGAATTTCCTCTTACATCAATATCTATTATATCTACTACGTCTTTACCTCTATAACCAATAAGATAGCTAGTCATATTAGCACAAGAACAAGAATGGTTAGGTATTATTTGAATTTTATCTCCAACCTTTAATTTAGTGTCTCCTATTATTTGGATTTTTCCAACTTCTTCTGAAAGACCTATTATATTAAGTTCATCATGTCCTTTAACCTTTCCAAATCCTGTTATTAAGGCACTTCCGTGAGCTCCCTTATCAAGACCTAAACACTTACTTCCTACATCAACTATAAATAAATCTTCACTTGGTCTAGATATTATAGTTCCAAGAGCTGTTAAAGAACAATCATATTCTTTACATATATCTAATGATAATTGTATATTATCGTAAAATGGATAATTACCAGGTCTTAAAACATCAAGACTAGGATCACTTACTACATCAAAAAATGTAGGTGTGCTTCCAGATGCAACTACACCTATTTCAAAACCATTAGATTGTAAAAATTGTTTAGCTATAGTCATACGCTCAACTTCTTGCTTAGATATAGGTGACACTTCTTCAGGTGAAGCTACTGCATAAACATGACCAGGATGTGTACTTATTCCTATCAATTTTAAGTTTTTAAATTGAGATAATTCTTTAGCTAAATTAGGTGAATTCTCAGGAGTAACACCTAATCTATTAAGTCCTGAATTTATTAATATGAAATATTCCATATTCATATCTTCTTTGACTAATTCATCGTTCCATAACTTAGCAGATTCAACATTATCAAAGCTAAGTATTATTCTTGCTTTTTTAGATAGTTTTATAGCTCTTTTAATGTTAGAAACGTTTGCTATTGGATAAGGGAATGTTATTGCTTTAATTCCTGATTCTACAAAAGCTTCTGCTTCATCAATTGTACCAACTAAAAGTCCTTTAGCACCGAAATCTATTTGCATTTGAGCTAACTTAGTTGATTTATGAGTTTTTGTCATAGGCCAAAGCTCTTTATTATTTTTATTACAAAGGTCTTGAACTACTTTTAAATTATTTTCTAATGCATCTAAATCTAATATAAAGTTTGGTGTAGATAATTCATTTATTTTCATGTTTAAAATCTCCTTTAATTGATATGAATTAAATATAGTTTAATTTATTTGAATAAAATTAACTTATATTTAATTTATATCAAAGGATAATGATAAAGTCAAATAAAATTTCAAAAAAACAAAAAGAAATATATATCTTGAAATTTAAACATAATTAATATAATCTAAAGTTAAAATAATAAATAAACGGAGAATATATATGAGTGATGTTAATATAGGAGAAAAAATAATAGAATATAGGAATCAAAAGCAAATGACTATAAAAGAGGTTGCACAAATTGCAGGAGTAACACCGTCAATGCTTAGTCAGATAGAAAGAGGATTGTCAAATCCATCTATAAATACATTGAAAATGATAGCAAAGGCATTAGAAGTTCCGCTATTTAACTTTTTTAAAGAAAATAAAAATAGCGAGCAATTAGTAGTAAGGAAGGATAAAAGGGTAAAACTTACATTTCCCGAAAATAATAACTTAATGTATGAGATGCTGTCTCCTAGCTCTAATGGAGATATACAGCTTATGTCTATGAATCTAACTCCAAGTACACAAACTTCAGAGGAATTAATGGATCATATAGGAGAAGAGGTTGCTGTAGTTTTAGATGGGACAGTAGATCTATATTTAGAAAAGGAAATTATAACTCTATATAAAGGGGATAGTGTAAAGATACTTCCTCATATGAGACACAAATGGGTAAACAGTTATGAAAAGACTTCTAAAATTATATTTGCAGTAACACCACCAAGTTTTTAACAAAAATTATAAAGGGAGGTATTTTGATATGGAGAAATTGTATTATGGATATTATAAATCACCTATTGGAAATTTAAGAATAGTAGTTGATGAAAATTCTTTAGTAGCTTTAGATTTTAATGAAGATGAAAAGAAACAAAGTGATGAACATAGTTATATAAAAGAAGTTAAGAATCAGTTAGATGAATATTTTAAAGGAAAAAGAGAACTATTTGATTTAAATATAAAAATAAATGGAACGGATTTTCAAAATAAGGTATGGAATGAGCTTACTAAAATACCATATGGAGAAACTATATCTTATAAAGAACTAGCAACTAGAATAGGAAATGACAAAGCTTGCAGAGCTGTGGGAAATGCTAATAATAAAAATAAGATAAGTATAGTTATACCTTGTCATAGAGTTGTGGGATCTAATAAGAAACTTGTAGGGTATGCAGGGGGACTTGAAAAAAAAGAATGGTTGATAAACCATGAGAATAAAGTTACAAATGAGTAAACATACATCAATCACCCTATTATGAAAATATACATACTATAAAGTATATTTGCTAAATTAAAATTTTTATAGGGGATGAAAATCATTATGGAAATCGAAAAAGACATTTGTACTGTAGACCTCAAACTTAGCAAAAAGGAAATTGAAGCAATAAAACTTAGAGATATAGAAGATTTGAAACCTAAGTTATGCGCTAAAAAAATGAATTTAAAGATAGACGAATTTGAAAATATATTAAATAATGCAAGGTATAAAATTGCAAAGGAAATTTATTATAATAACTGTATAAAAATAGTTATAGAAGAAGAAATTAAAGAAGATGATGCATTATATTTTACATTTAGATGTGCTGTTTGCGGAACTATATACAAAGTTAATGGGTATGAAGATAAAATAGCATGCCCATTATGTTTGAGCAATAAGGTTATGAGTGCAAAGGAAGCTGGATTTTATAAAAAAAGTTACTAGAGTTTACTAGTAACTTTTTTTATAAAAATTTTTTCACGCGATTTAGATTGAATGCAAACTATGATATTATTAAATTAATAGTAAAAAAATGGGAGGAATAATATGATTTCAAAAGAAGTAGCCTCTAAAGTATTATCAAAGTGTTTGATAACAGGTGGAGATTTTGCAGAAATATTTGAAGAAGATACGATAAGTAACTCAATAGGTATAATAGATAACAAAGTTGAAAATGCACTAGGTGGAAGAAGTTATGGAATAGGAATTAGGATTTTTAAAGGATTGAAAAGTGTTTATGCGTACACTAATGACAATTCAATCTATTCATTATTAGATACAGCGTATAAAGCAGCACTAGCACTAGGAAATTTAAATGAAGAAAAAACTATAGTATTAAATAATAGTATAAAGTACAAAGATATGCATCCTATAAAATTATATCCAAATTTAATAGATTATAAAGACAAAATAAAGGTAATGAAGGAAGCATATAAAAGTGCTAAAGATTATAGTACAGACATTTCACAAGTAAATGTAACTTATTTAGATAAAGATCAAAAGGTACTAGTAGCTAATACTGAAGGTATATATGTAGAGGATAGACGTATAAGAACTAGACTTGGTATTAGCGCTATTGCATCAAAAGGAAACGAAAATCAAACTGGATTTGAAGGTCCTGGAAGAGCTATGGGATTTGAAATGTTTGAAGAAGTAGATCCCGAGTATTATGGTAAAGAAGCTGCTAGAACAGCATATACCATGTTAAATGCTAAAAACTGCCCTGCAGGTAAAATGCCTGTTGCAATAGATAACGGGTTTGGGGGAGTAATATTTCACGAAGCATGCGGACACTCATTAGAAGCTACATCAGTAGCAAAAGGAAACTCTGTATTTTCTGGTAAACTAGGTGAACAAATTGCATCTTCAAAAGTTACAGCAATTGACGATGGAACATTAGCTAACCACTGGGGATCTAGCAATATAGATGATGAAGGAAATTTAACTCAAAAAAATACATTGATTAAAAATGGTATTTTAAATTCATATATGATAGATAAATTAAATGGAAGAAGAATGAATATGCAAGCTACAGGAAGCTCTAGAAGACAAAGTTATAAGTATGCGCCAACTTCAAGAATGACAAACACATACATAGCAGCTGGAGAAGATAAAGAAGCAGATATAATAAAATCAATTGATAATGGACTTTATGCAAAAAAAATGGGTGGAGGATCTGTAAATCCAGTAACAGGTGAGTTTAACTTTGCAGTAGCTGAAGGTTACCTTGTTAAAAATGGAGAAATTAAAGAACCTGTAAGAGGAGCAAGCTTAATTGGAAAAGGTAGTGAAGTACTTATGAATATAGACATGGTGTCTGATAATCTAAAGCAAGCTCAAGGTATGTGTGGTTCATCTTCAGGTAGTATACCAACAAATGTGGGTCAGCCTATGATAAGAGTTAAAGAAATTACTGTAGGTGGAAGATCGGAGGAGTAATTATGGAATTTAATATATTTAAAGATCAATTATTTGAAAGAGCTAAGCAAGAAGGTTTTACCGATTGCGAAGTTTATTATTCTGATGGAGAAAATATAAGTATATCTGTTTATGAATTTGAATTAGAAAAATATAATATTGATAAGTATATAGGTCTTTCATTTAGAGGATTAATAAATGGTAAAATGGGATATTCGTATACTGAAATTTTAGATGAAGAAGCCATAGATATGTTAGTGAAAAAGGCAAAAGAAGGAGCTGTATCTATAGAAAACACAGATGTACAGTTTATATATAAAGGTGATGAAAGTTATAGTGAGGTTAAAACTTATTCAGAAAAACTAGAAAATATAGATCCTGCTGAATTGATTGAAATAGCTATAGATTTAGAGAGACAAACAAAAAATTACAGTGATAAGGTTATTAATTTAAGTGGATGCAAAGTATCATACAGTTCATCAAGAAGCTTAATTAGTAATACAAAAAATCTTAATTTAAACAACAAGAGTAATTTACTTATGGCATATGTAATTCCAGTTATAGAAGATAGTAATCAAAAGCAAGATGGAATGGGATATCAATTAGTTGAAGATATAAAAGATATAGACACTAAGAAAATTGCATCAGATGCAGTAAATGAAGCATTTTCTAAAATTGGGGCTAAATCTATAGAATCAGGCAACTATAAAACTATAATAAATAATGAAGCTATGTCATCTTTACTTGAAACATTTAGTGATGTATTTAGTGCAGAAAGTGCTCAAAGAGGAATGTCATTACTTAAAAATAAAGAAGGTAGTAATATAGCTTCTGATATTGTTACAATAGTAGACAATCCATTATTAGACAATGGATTATCATCAACACCATTTGATGATGAAGGAGTTTCAACCTATAAAAAAGATATAGTTAAAGATGGAAAACTAATAACTTTACTTCACAACTTAAAAACTGCACACAAAGCAAATACAAAAACTACAGGAAATGGGTTTAAGTCATCGTACTCATCAGTAGTAAGTGTTGACCCAACGAATTTCTATATAGAAAAAGGAAATCTAACTTTCGAAGAACTTGTAAATGAAGTAAATGAGGGTATAATAGTAACTGACTTTGCAGGTCTTCACTCAGGGGCAAATTCAATTACAGGAGATTTTTCTTTAGCTGCAAAAGGGTATTATATAACAAATGGAGAAAAATCTTATCCTATAGAACAAATAACTGTGGCAGGAAACTTTTTTGAATTAATTAAAGATATTGAAAATATAGGAAATGATTTGAAATTTCCATTAAGTAATATAGGATCACCATCTGTTGTAGTTAAATCTCTATCTATAGCAGGTAAATAAAATAAAAAAAGCACTTAATTTAATAAGTGCTTTTTTTATAAAAATATATTGGGATTACTTTGAATCACTTATGATTTTTCTTAAAGTAGTGGAAGAATTATAACCAACTGAAAAAGAACTTACAGCATTTACTAAATCATCTTGGTTTTTAGTTTTTAAGAAGTCTTCAGATTTTATTAAAGATACTTTATAAAAACTTAAAATGGCTTTAATTGCTAAAAGGGTAGTATCATCTTTCGTTGAAATTGTAGATGCTTTTGAATTTAAGTTTTTAATTAATGAATCTAAAATTCTAATTTGTTGTTTTGCAGCATCTTCATTAATTTGATCTTTTAATATAGTATTAATAAGTATATACATATTATTATCTATTAAATCTAAATCTTTAATTAAGTCTTGTGATATAGATTTAGGAGGGAAACATTCAAAGGCTGAAACAAAATTTAAATTGCAAGTTAAAATAGTTAAAGTCATTAGTATTATTATTTTAGTTTTTTTCAAGTTCATATGTTCACCTCTTTTTTATAGTACATGTATATTTTATTAAATATTATATGTAAATATCAAAAAATATAATGCTGTAAAACCTTAACAAATTATAGTATTTATATGAAAATTTTTATGAATAAATAAAAATACAATGAATATATATATTAAAAAGGGTGTGAAAGGATGCCTAATAATAAGAAGAAACAAAAAAATAAAATAAATATTCAGTTGGCGACAGCTCAACTAATTCTATTAGCAAGCATTTTAGATCTTCTAAAAGTAATAATAGAAAAATTTTTATAAAATGTTTCTTTTTAAATTGGCATTTAATTTTAAAATATGAAGAAAGAATTTAAAGTACTAATAATTGCATTTATCATATTTATAATTAGTTTATTAATAAGATGTATTTAGAAACTTATACAATAACATAAATAATATAAAAATAAAAATATACATTTTAGATTATAATTAAAAGTGCTCCTTAAATAAGGAGCTTTTTTATTATAAAAAATTAATTTACTTGCCTAAATATTATATTTTTCAAGTTAATAGAAGCTGTATAGCCCATTGAAAAAGCATTTATGGAACTTATTAAATCATCTGAATCTTTGGAATCTATATATTTATTAGCTTCTATTATAGATAATTTATAAAAACCTAAAATAGCTTGCAAAGCAGCATCAACATCAGCGTGCTCTGAGGATAGATTATAAGATTGTTCAGTTAAATCATATATTAATGAGTTGATAAAGCTAATTTGTCTTCTAACTCCATCTATATCAAAGTTTTCTGTAGAAATAGACTTTACCAATACATACATATTGCTATCTAAAAAATCTAAGTCCTTAGAAATCGAAGTTAATGATGACTCATATGGAGAGATTTTAATAGCGTAGGATATATTTACATTACTTATAAAAACAAACAAGATTATAGTAGTCAAAATAGATAATTTCTTTAAATACATATTGAATCACCTTTTTTATAATTATTATATGTAGAAAATAGTCAAATTATTTTCTACATATAATAATTATAAAAATATAAATTTTTAAAAATGACAAAAAAATACAAATTACAACAATACGAATGATATATACTATTACTGATTTATAAAATTGGAGGGGTAATATGAATAAAAAAATAGTAGGATTAGTTTTAGTAGGTGTGTTAGCTTTAGGAATGATAGGATGTTCTAATTCAAAAGAAGAAAATAAAGCAAATGAAAATACAACTAAAGAGGAAGTGAGCTCTAAGAAAGATATACCAAGTGGCTTAGATAAAGAAATAGGTAATGGTACCATAGTTTTATCTACAACAGGAGGAACAACAGAAAATGGAAATACTCCCGTTGTATTTGTAGGACAAGACACTCTATTAGAGCAAATAGGTTTATCTGCTGAAAATTTCGATGGTAGTAAATTATCGTATGTGTATATAGACGGTATGATTAATACTAAAGAACAACTTGGAGAAATGACTCAAACTACAATAACATTACAAGATAATTCATTGAAAGAAGGAAAACATAAGGTAGAAGTTGTCCAATATGATAATGATGAACAGACTGGAAATCCTGTAACTTATAAAGTTGCAACTTATGAAGTAAAAAATAAATAGTAATATATAAATATTTTTAAGTTTAAGACAAAAAAGGAATCGTAAATTTATACGATTCCTTTTTGGTTTTGAACCTAAAAATTTAATTTTATCAGGATATTATTTCACCTAATCTTAAGCCTTCAAGTAAAAACAAATGTATTAGAATTAATGGAGATACTTATTATTTAACTTTACTTATAACGGATCTTAAACTACCAGAAAGATTATAACCTATTGAAAATGAAGTAATAGAATTAATCAAATTATCAGAATCATTATCTTTTAAATATGATTTTAGTTGAATTATAGATATCTTGTAATAATTTAATATAGATTGCATAGCTAGAATAGCATCAGCATCTTTTTTAGTAAGATGTGAAGTTTTTAAAGTTAAATCATTAATTGATGTTTCTATAAACTTAATCTGATTAATTACTTCATTTTTTTTATGCTTTTTATTCAAATCTACTCTAACTATAGATTTAATTAATATATACATGTGATTATCTATAATTTCTAGCTCTTTAATATATGGATTAACAGGTAAATTAATAGTTGAATTTGTAGGTATAGGATTAAGAGAATAAGAAAAATTCATATTAATTGTAAATAAAATCAAAGTTATGAATATAAAAATACTAAATTTTTTTAATAACATTTGCACACATCCCTTCTTAAATAGTATGTGTACAAATTAATAAATTTTATAATAGAAAAGTTTATAAAATAAACCAAATTTAAGTAGATAACAAGATATAAATATTACTAGGAGATTGGACATGAAAGAAATATTAGTAGGATTTATAGGAATTGGATTACTGCATATATGTTCTAAAAATGAAAAGTTAGGAACATTAGCTTTTTATGGAATGAGAGCTATGCTGATAGTAACAGCTGCATATTTGTTAGGAGCAGTTGTAATTAGGAACTATATAAATTAAAAAGCGGGATTTTATTTTCCCGCTCCAAATACTATACTTCTTAAATTTATAGAAGAACTATAACCTATTGAAAAAGTACTTATAGCACTGATTAAATCATCTGAATCCTTTGATTCTAGGTAGTTCTCGGATTTTATTATAGCCAATTCATAAAAGCTTGATATCGCTCTTAAAGCTGCAGAGACATCTCGTTGTTCTTTTGGCAACTGTGAAGATTTTTTATTTAACTCAGATATTAAGGAATTTAAAAATTTAATCTGTTTGTTTGCTTCATCTGTATTAACGTTTTCTGAAGAAAGAGTTTTTATTAATATATACATGTTGTTATCTAAGAAATCTAGAGTTTTAACAAATTCATTATTATTTGAAATTGGTGCTGAAATTTCAATAGCAGAGGTAATATTAATACTACTTACAAAAACAAGGAGAGCTATGGAAAATATAATGCTTAATTTCTTTAAAGACATAAATACACCTCCTTTTTAAAAGTAGTATATGTAGAAATAAGCAAATTATATTATTTAATTACCCTACACAATAAGAAAGTGCAATTCAAACAAACAAGTATAGAAATAAACAATGGAAAACGAGATTTTATTTTCCCGCATCACTTATAATTTTTCCTAAGTTTTTTGAAGCGCTAGAAGCTAGTGAAAATACATTAATAGCATCGATTAAATTATCAGGGTCTTTAGTTTCTAAATATGATTGTATCTTCATCAAAGATATTTTATAGAAATTTAGTATAGATTGTATAGCTAGTATAGCATCAGTGTCTTCTTTAGGAAGTTTTGAAACTTTAATATTTAAGTCATCAATTAAAGTTTCAATAAACTTAATGTTTTTATTTATTTCATCCTCTTTATAGGTTCCCATAATTACAGCTTTAGTTAAAAGGTACATATAATTATCGATTATTTCTAAATCCTTAATATATTGATTACTAGCTATATCTGGGGATTTAACGCTAAGAGCATGAGAAAAATTTATATTACTTGTAAATAGAATTAAAGTTATTACTAACATTATGCTTAGCTTTTTCCAAGGCATAAATTCACATCCTTTTTATAAGTAGTATATGTAGAAATAAGCAAATTATAGGTTTGGAAAATTTTAAAAAATTTTAATGATTTTTAGGAGATTGATATGAAAGTTAATTTTACGATAGATGGGGAAGCAAAAGGAAAAGGAAGACCAAAGTTTTCAACTCAAAATGGTAGAGTATTTACGCCAGAGCAAACTAAGCATTATGAAAACTGGGTTAAGTTATTATACAGAACTACAGTTAAACCAGATAGTTCAACTCCTCCAACAAATAACGATAGTGATGAAATGTTATCTGTATGTATAGGAGCTTTAAAGTTAAAGAATATGTAGAAGCAGCATTAAAAGAAGCAAAAGAAAAAGGATTTAAAGATGCTTATTTAATATCTAGATAATTGGGTATAATTATGCAGCAAACGAACTGTAGTTATAAAATTCAGTAGTTATCGTACCTATTAAACGAGAAAAGGATTACTCAAGCCAACGAGTACTCCTTTTTTTATAGAATATTAAAACTTATTTGAAAAAAGTATATATTAGGAAAATAAGCAAATTACTGGAAAAAAATGTAAAATAATGTTAATCTATGGTCAGGAAATACATTAATCAAAAGGGGTTGAAGACATGAATAAAAAAATTTGGGGGATATTAGGAGCTACGGTTTTATCATTATCGGCAACTACTCAATTATCGTTTGCTAATGAGCAAGAAAGTACAAGCAATATGCAAGTAGCTGCTTACAGTGTAAGGAGTCAAGCAAACGCAAATCAAATTATTAATTTTGCAAAACAACAATTAGGTAAACCTTATGCATGGGGCGCTACAGGACCAAATTCATTTGATTGCAGTGGGTTCATTTACTATGTTTTTTCTCATAATGGATATGGAATATCAAGAACTAGTGTATCTGGTTACTGGTCAAATTCAAATATACAAAAAATTTCAAAACCTAAACCAGGAGATTTAATATTCTTTAAGGGTACGTATGGAGGTGCTAATAATCCATCTCATATAGGTATAGTTATAAATGATTCACAATTTATACAAGCAAGTAGTACACATGGGGTTTGTATAACAGATATAGATAATAGTTATTGGAAACAACATTTTCTAGGTTATGGAAGAATAATTCCAGATGAACCAATAAAAGTTCCTGTATATAGAGTTGAAGCATCTTGGTTTGAAGGACTAGAAAATGCTCAAAGAGAAGCTAGGGTAATAAAAGATAAATTTGGATTAAATGGAGAAGTACAACCAATTTATGAAAATGGTAAATATAGATTAGTAACTGGATGGTTCGAGGGAATAGACAAAACTAAAAGTGAACTTCAATTAATAAAAGATAAATTTGGACTAGAAGGAGAGTTAGTTCCTAACACTGATGGAGAAAAGTATAAGTTAGAAACAGGATGGTTTAAAGGTGAAGAAAACACTAAACAACAACTTCAATTAATAAAAGATAAATTTGGGCTAAATGGAAAAATGGTACCTACCGGAAATCCTGATGAGTACACAATAGTAATTGATGGAATTGAAAATGAAAAAACAGCAAATGATATACAGAAGAAACTAGAGTCAATACAATGGTCATCTTCGTACTGGACTCCTTCAAATAAATTTAAAATCATATTAAAAGGATTTAACACTAGAGAAGAAGCCGAAAAAGCTCAGGAACATTTAAATTCAATACAATGGAAAACTACATTTGAAGAATGTCCTACAAATAAATATAAAATAGTTATAAATGGATTATTAGGTGAACAGGCAGCCCAGGAAGCTCAGAGACAGTTGAATTCAATACAATGGTCATGTTACTATGAATTTACAGGAGAGTATAGAAGTATGTAGATTTTTTTAGCCTATTTTATAGTTTAAAATTAATATAATTGAAGTATATTTAAATTTAAGCTTTAATTAGTTTTAGTTACAAACTATTAGGATAATTTAAATTAAAATATAAAAGGAGCACTCAAACTGATGAGTACTCCTTATTTTTAAATTACATCTATCACATGGATCACTCTTTCAAGATTCAGATTGAGTTCCAGAAAGGATAGTTTTACTTCTGCTTAAAGTAGGACAAGATTTAGTAGTATGATAAGATTTTCCCTTAGGAGTCCAATAAACTACTTCTGAACTAGGAGTTACTTCTGGTTCTACTACAGGTTGTGGCTTAGTATTAGGAGTTATAATAGGAG
This sequence comes from Paraclostridium sp. MRS3W1, assembly GCF_032465715.1. Lineage (NCBI taxonomy): Bacteria > Bacillati > Bacillota > Clostridia > Peptostreptococcales > Peptostreptococcaceae > Paraclostridium > Paraclostridium sp. MRS3W1. Next base: position 22,133 of record NZ_JAWDJM010000077.1, read on the forward strand.
CAACTGTTGTTTTACCAGTATTAATATTTTGTTGTTCTGTTCCAGGTTCATAACTTACTTTTTGCAATCTACAGTAAATCCATTACCAGTAGATTTGAATACTATATCACCACACTCATCACTTCTATGAACTTCTATATTCATATCTTTTAAAGTATCCATAGTTTCTTTATGAGGATGACCATATTTATTGTCTTTACCACAAGTTATAACTGCATATTCTGGAGTAACTCTTTTTAAGAAATCTAGACTTGAGCTACTATGAGAACCATGATGCCCAATCTTTATTAAATCAACATCTCCTGGGTCTAATTTATCCTCTATTTCTTTTTCAGCAGCTTCCATAAATAAAGCTTTATCTTTTTTGTTAACAAATTCTAAAACTATCACATCATCAGATGATTCTAATAATGATAATGAAATAAAAAATCAACAAGTAGTTCAAATAGCAATAAAGAAACTATTAACACATCAAATAATTCAAACATTAATAAGAAAGAAGTTAAACCATCAAATAATTCAAATAGTAATAAAGACATAATATCAAGTAAGTCAAGTAGTTCAACGAATAATAAGGAAACATCTAAATCATCAAGTGATTCAAGTAGCTCAAACATTAGCAAGAATCCAGATGATGCATACACAGGAGGAACAGATTGGGATAAAGTAGGTGAAGCATTCGAAAATGCAGAATGGAAGCATGTTGGTTCAGGGGAAATTGACCCCGGGGGAAATACTTACGATCAATGGGAATCGAAGTAAAATACAAAAAAGTTACTTAGATTATTAATTTGAACAACTATTTTTATCAATAAACTTTAAATGAGTACTCAAGCTCAAGAGTACTCATTTTTTTATAGAATATTAAAACTTATTTGAAAAAAGTATATATTAGGAAAATAAGTAATTATATGGAGAAAAATGTAAAATAATGCTAACCTGTGATTAGGGAATAAATTAATCAAAAGGGGTTGAAGACATGAATAAAAAAATTTGGGGAATATTAGGAGCTACGGTTCTGACATTATCTGTAACCACTCAATTATCATTTGCGAATGAGCAAGAAAGTACAAGCAATATGCAAGTAGCTGCTTACAGTGTAATGAGTCAAGCAAACGCAAATCAAATTATTAATTTTGCAAAACAACAATTAGGGAAACCGTATGTATGGGGTGCAACAGGACCGAATTCATTTGATTGCAGTGGATTCATTTACTATGTTTTTTCTCAGAATGGATATGGAATATCAAGAACTAGTGTAGCTGGTTATTGGGGAGACTCAAGCATACAGAAGGTTTCAACAGCTAAAGCGGGGGATTTAATATTTTTTAAGGGTACATACGGAGGAACTAATAATCCATCCCATATAGGAATAATGATAAATGATTCAGAATTTATTCATGCTGGAGATAATGGAGTTGCGATAAGCAATAAAAATAGTAGCTATTGGTCTAGCCATTTTTTAGGATATGGAAGTATTATTCCGGCAGAATCTACTAAAACACCTATATATAGAGTAGAAACAGGTGGATTTGTAGGAATTGAGAAAGTTAAATCTGAAGCAGCACTTTTAAAATCACAATTTGGATGGAATGGAGTAATTAAAGATAATAAAAGTGACAATAAATATAGAATAGAAACAGGTGGATTCTCTTATGATAGAGCCAAATATGAGCTAACATTCTTAAAAGGGCACTTTGGATGGGATGGAGTTATTAAAGATAATAAGAGTACTAACACATATAGAATAGAAACAGGTGGATTTTCTCATGATAGAGCCGAATATGAGCTAACATTCTTAAAAGGACACTTTGGATGGGATGGAGTTATAGAGGCTAATGGAGATAAACCTAATGAATATAAAATAGTAATAAATGGATTTACAGGAGAAGATGCAGTAAAAGATGCTCAAAAAAGATTAGAAGCTGCAACTGGGTGGTGGACTACTTATGTAGGCTATGATAGTAATGAATATAAAATAGTAATAGACTGGTTTACAGGAGAAGATGCAGTAAAAGATGCTCAAAAAAGATTAGAAGCTGCAACTGGGTGGTGGACTACTTATGTAGGCTATGATAGTAACGAATACAAAATAGTAATAAATGGATTTGAAGGAGAATCATCAGCTAAAGATGCTCAAAGAAAACTACAAGAACTAGGATGCTGGTCTACTTATGTATTCACGGGAGAATATAAATAAAATTTAATATAAAAAACAATAGGGATTATTAATCATTTTAAAATAGATAAAGAGTACTCAAGCCTAAGAGTACTCTTTTTAATAAATACTATTAATAACTATGAGGTCTATTTTCTAACAATCTTCAAAAGCAATCTGACTGATTTCAGATATTTCACTGTATGAATTTAGTAACGCTTTTTTGATGTCTGGATTATTGTTAATATGATTTAGAATTAGCTCTTTAAGATTACTAGGTATGGATAATTCGTCAGTTTCTAATTTAATAAGATAATAATAAACTAATATATATTAAAAAAGTTGAGTTGGTTAAAGAAGTTAGTTTTAGGAATGAAGATGTAAGTATAGCTAATAAAGTATTGGATCATATAAAAAGAAATAAAAAAGTTTATGCTAGATTAATAATAATTATAGCTATAATGTTACATTTTGATATTGTCATATATGCTAGTGGATTTGAAAGTAGTTTAGATAGAGTAGGCAATCAAATATTAAATATGCTAATGTCATTTACTAAATGGGGTTGTTTAGGAATGGGAATAAAAGATATTATAACAACTCTTATAAATGGTGGCAATATGAAACATTCAATAAATGCAGGCTTAATGTATTTACTAGGTTATGTATTTATATCTATATATCTTCAGTTATTCAGTATGTTCCAAGGTATAAAATTTTAAGGAGGTACGGTTATGTTAGAAAGATTCTTTAAAAGTTTAAATCCAATGGAATTAATTCAAGAGTGGTTATTAAGTGTTACTGAAACTATAGTATTAAGTAGTTACTAGGTATGTGTTATAGCAGGGGTAATAGGTTTACTTCTATATATATGGGGATGTAAAAAAGGTAAAAATATAGCTATGATAACACCAGCAATCTATATAATAATTAGAATATTAGGGAGCGTGGTTCTAGGTGTTTAAAAATAAAGTTCAATCAATTTCTATAGATAAGTATTTTGAGATTAAGAAAAATGAATATGTAACGGCTCAACTTGTACCTGCAAAATCAACTAAAAACAATTCCACTGATTCTATTGCAACTATGATAAATCAAATGTATTTACAACTTAATAAGTTTATAAAAGTAGAAAATAAGAAGTTAATTATAACACCTCAAGTAAAAGTATCCTATTATATGCATATAACAAAAGATGATATACAATTCTACTTTATAATACCAAAGGTTCATTATATAAGATTTAAAAAATATAGCATAAAAATAGGAGAGTAGACACTCTCCTTTATATTTTTTACATATATTTAAAATAGTATATATTATGGCCATGATGCTATGAGCTAACATAAACACTACACTCACATTCCACTAAGTTAACTGCGTTACACTTGCTACATGTTCGCTTCGAATGTTATAGCATATGATAAACAACTATGAAAAGTTGCATGTCTATATATAAAAAATAAACTTTACAGAAAATACTAGGGGATAACCCTAGTATTTCTAAGTTGTGAATTAATCTTAAAAATTTATTATTTAATTATACTTATTAAGAAACTTAGATATTAAAAGTTGAATTAATTAATTATTTATTGTAGAATAAAATTTACCAGTTTAGTTTTATTTAACTTAAAATACTAGACAAAACTTCAAATTAAATTACGAAAGTATTAAAAACTCTAGGTAGCTAATAACTATCTAGGACTTGTTCGAGAACCTCCAAGTATAAAAAACTAAGGTAATTATATAGTGGCAGTATATAAGACATATCCTTAGCTATGACTTTAAATTAAAAGTTGTAAGGTTCTCCTTATTAATAATTTTTTTAAGGAGGCATTTGTTATGCAAAAAAGAAAAGTAATAATTGACTGTGACCCAGGTATTGATGATTCATTAGCTTTATTATTAGCTATAAATTCACCGGAATTAGAAATATTGGGCATAACGACTTGCAGCGGGAATGTACCTGCTAAGATGGGAGCTGAAAATGCTCTATATACACTTCATAGATTTTCTGATAAAAACATAGATGTATATGTTGGAGAAGAAAATCCCCTAAAAAGAGAACTTGTAACAGCTCAAGACACACATGGAGAAGATGGTGTTGGAGAAAATTTCTATGAGAAAGTACCTAATAAGTTTATAAAATATGGAGGAGTAGATTTTATTATAGAAACACTAAAGAATAATGAAGATGTATCTATAATAGCTCTTGGACCATTGACTAATATTTCTAAAGCACTTATAAAAGACAAAGATGCTTTTAAAAACTTAGATGAATTTGTATCTATGGGCGGTGCATTTAAAATACATGGTAATTGTTCGCCTGTTGCAGAATTTAATTATTGGGTTGACCCACATGCAGCTGAATATATTTACAAAAATTTACCTAAAAAAATCCACATGATAGGGCTAGATGTAACTAGAAAAATAGTATTAACACCAAATATTATCGAATTTATAAATAGGTTAGATAAAAACTTGGCTGAATATATAACACAAATAACAAGGTTTTATATTGATTTTCATTGGAATCAAGAAGGCATAATTGGATGTGTTATAAATGATCCATTAGCTGTAGCGTATTTTATAGATAGAAGTTTGTGTGATGGATTTGAATCATACACAGAAATAGTTGAAAGTGGAATAGCTATGGGGCAGAGTATAGTAGATTCTTTTGATTTTTATAAAAGAGATAATAACAGTATAGTGCTTACGGAAGTTGATGAAAAAAAATTCATGCTTATGTTTTTGAAAAGGCTGTTTCCTAAATATATAGATAAAATTGAATTGATAGGGGGATTACTTTAAATGAAAAAATCTCTATCTACATATCAAGTAACAATAATCGCTTTAGGTATTGTATTAAATGTAGTTGGTGCATTTATAGCACTGACATTAAGATTACCTATATACTTAGATTCAATTGGAACTATATTTATAGCTTGTATACTAGGACCGAGGTATGCTGTTTTAACAGGAGTTTTAGGCAGTTTTGTAAGTGGAATGACGTTTGACATATACTCGTTATTTTTTATGCCAGTCCAAATATCAACGGGATTAATATGCGGAATTATGTTCAAAAAAGGCTTTTTAAAAGGTGGTAAAGTATTCATAGGAGTAATGGCTTTTTCAGTTCCAACTTCTATACTAAGTGCTATAATAGCAGCATTTGTATTTGGAGGAGTTACTTCATCAGGATCATCATATATAGTACAAATTTTATCCGCATTTGGGGTTAATAAAGTTGCTGGAGTATTTTTAACACAAGTTTTAACTGACTATACAGATAAATTTATAGCAGTTGTGATTGTAAAATATGCAGTTTCATTAGTTCCGCAAAATGTAGTAAATAAATTAAAATTTAAAAATAGTTATATGGAGATAAATAATGGATAGATATAGTGAAATCAATAATAAAAATAAACGTGAAATAGTGCTTCTGAAAGGATTTCCTTGTAAATGGGGTAAATGTTCATTTTGTGATTATACTCTAGATAATGACAATGATGAAGATGATATGAATAGATTGAATTTTGAAGTATTAGAAAATATTACAGGTAAATATAAAGTATTAGAAGTTATAAATTCAGGAAGTTGTTTTGAACTTCCTAAAAACACTTTAGATAGAATCAAAAGCATTATAATTGAAAAAAATATAGATAAATTATTTTTAGAAAGTCACTGGTGTTATAAAAATAGATTAGATGAAATGAGAAGATTTTTTAATATACCTATAATCTTTAAAACTGGAGTAGAAAGTTTTGATTATAATTTTAGAAATAACTTTTTAAAGAAAAATGCTAAGTTTAAAACAGTAGATGAGTTAAAAACTTACTTTGATTCACCTTGTATGATGGTAGGAATAAAGGGGCAGACAAAAGAAATGATAGACAAGGATATGGATATAGTTTTAAATAACTTTGAACATGCTACTATAAATGTATTTATAAATAACACTTCTAGCATAAAAAGAGATGAAGAATTAGTTACTTGGTTTAAAGAAAAGTATAAATTTTTAGATGAAAATGAAAAAATAGAAGTGCTTTATAATAATACTGATTTTGGAGTTGGTGAATAAAATATGTATGAATTTGGAAAAAATGTTACAATAATATGAAAAATTTTTAAAAAAATATGGAACTAAGTTCATATAT
>NZ_JAWDJM010000078.1:0-335 GCF_032465715.1 Paraclostridium sp. MRS3W1
CATTATCTGAATATCTGGCTTGGTTGTTTGTGTTTAATTCTTTAAAAAAGAATTTATATAATTAACCTACTGTTTAATTTTCAAAGTTCTTAAAGTGGTGGACCTTCAGGGACTCGAACCCCGGACCTACCGGTTATGAGCCGGGCGCTCTAACCAACTGAGCTAAAGGTCCACTTTATAATGGTGCCGAAGACCGGAATCGAACCGGTACGAGAGGTAAGTCCCGCAGGATTTTAAGTCCTGTGCGTCTGCCAGTTCCGCCACTTCGGCACATCACCTAGCTATGTCCTACTCTCCCAGGCAGCTTCCCACCAAGTACCATCGGCGCTAAAGAG